>JADIMN010000011.1 GCA_017694735.1 Candidatus Alectryobacillus merdavium | reverse complement strand
TTATCATTGAAAGATAAGTTAAAAACTAAAGTAGCTAGCAATAAAATAAAAGAATTACGCGATGTATTAACTAGAGATTTACATGCTCAAATACGATTTTTAGAAAATTGTGAGAGTGTTAGAGATATTATCAAAGAAGAAAGTAATACAAAAGATATCGAGGCAAAAGCATTTTGGCAGAAGAAAGACAAGGAAGTAAAAACTCGCTATGTAGATGCTATAGAAATTATCGATTTTACTTTACCTAATAAGGAGGATTAAAAAATGAATATTTTCAAGGTAAAAATAATAACGAAATCTCCACTGCAACTAGGATATGGTAAAGCGGGTATAGTTATAGATACAGATGTTGTGCATGATAGATATGGTATGCCTTATTTTCCAGCAAAGCGCTTTAAAGGTCTTTTATATGAAAGTGCTCTAGAAATGGCTGAAATATTTAATGAAAGAATTTTTACCAAAAAAGATATAGATAAATTGTTTGGTCAAAGTGAAGATGGACATTCTCGATTATATATCAGTAATTTTTACTTAAAAAATTATGAAAAGATGTATTCTGATTGGCAATATTTGAATAATAAATATAGAGAATTTTTTACAACACAGAGTATATTGGATTTATATACAGATATAAGATATCAGACAACGATAGATAAAGAAACAGGAACAACAGTTGATGGTAGCTTGCATAATATGCGCATTATCGATGCAGGTGTAGAATTTTATAGTGAAATTACTTTAGAAGAAGATAGTGAAGTAAATCAGAAGATTTTAGTAATGGCATTAAAAAATTTAAGATTTGCAGGCTCTAAACGTAATCGTGGCTGCGGTAAAATTGCCTGTATATTAATTAATGAGAAAGATTTACCGCGACAACTTTTTAAGGAAGTGATTTAAGTGAAGCAGATTGAATATTATATAGAAACATTAGCACCGATAATTTTTGCTGAACGAAATAATGATAGTACATTATATAACACTAAAAAATATATTGCAGGTTCTATTTTTCGTGGTATGCTTGCTGGAAAATTTATTAAAGATAAAAATTTAGGTAATGAAGCACATAAAAATAAAGATTTTTACAATATCTTTTTATCAGGAAAAGTAAGATTTTTACCAGCATATCCAATAGGTAAGACCATTATAGATGATTTAGAGCCGTACATTTTACCACTTTCTTTGATGAGAAGTAAAGACGGAAAAGAGATAAGAGATATTTCTGATGGTGAAAAAATTCAAACTGGCTTTAAAAAGATGACAGGTTTTGCCTTAAAAAAAGACAATGAAATTTATAAAGTGAATGTTGATACTCAAATTGAATTTCATATGTCTCGTAATGGAGAAAAATCACGTATATTAGGCAGTAATAAAGATGGACAAGTATTTAATTATGAATATATAGAACCATATCAATATTTTAAAGGTTATGTTGTAGTTGATGATGATTTAGCAGATGATGTATATACTTATTTAAAAAAAGTAGCGGAAGATAATATATATATAGGTCGTTCTCGTAGTGTGCAATATGGTAAATGTAGTCTTAAAAAATTGAGCATGAACTCTATTGTTGGAAACGGCTTAAAGAACGGACAAAAGTATTATTTATATGCTTATACGCCGTATATGCCAAATGAAGAATGGAATAGAGTAGATACTTTAGCTGAACATTTATGTGAACAGATAAATGAAAAATTATCTAAAGAAACAGTACAATTAAAAAAAGGAAAGCTGATTTATGCTACGACTGAAGAATATAGTGGATATGTAGGTGTATGGCACGTTCGTAGAGAGCGTAAAATGGCATTATCAGCAGGTTCTATGATTGAATTTGAAATAGATAATATTGATGATAATTTAGTAAAAAAACTTAATGATATATTATACGCTGGGTTAGGTGATAGAAGAGAAGAAGGCTTTGGTCAATTTAGATTAATGCAGCCAATGCAAAATTTAAATCTTAAAGAATTTGATAAAGATATAAAATCTGAAATTTGTAATGAAGTAAAAAAACAAGCTAAACAAATAATTAGACAGCGAATTTTTAAAGAAATAAAAAAACAAGCAGTATCTGATTTAGATAAGAGATGCAAGTTTAATGCTAAAAGTAAAACAACTTTAAATCGTATTGAAGCTTTAGTGAATAGTAACAAGACAAAACAGCAAATACAAAATGAAATAAAAGAATTTAACAAGCCTGCTAAGGTAAATTTACGTCAAATGTTCTTAGATACAGATGATTTTTTAGAAATTTTGACAGAAGATAATAATGTAAAATTGCCATATAGTGATATAGAATGGAAGGCAAAATTAGGATTAGATTTAGATAATGAAAAATTATATCGAGAAATGGAAAATGATTTAGGTAAAGATATATTTGTGATAGATGAAGATACTTTATATAAAGAATATTTCTTATGGTTCATACGTCATGCTAAAAAATTGATAAGTAAAAAAAATAAAGAAGTAGAATGAGGAGGATAAAGATAAGATGGATAAAAAAGAAGAAAAATCAGCAAAAATTATAAAAAAGATAATTTTTAATATACCAATGCAAACTTATTCTCCATTAAGGATATCCTCTGGTATAGATGATGGCATCACTGATATCTTAGTTTTGAAAGATAAAAAGGGTAAAGCTTTTATTCCTGGAACATCAATAACAGGTGTATTGCGTGCTAGAATGAGCGGTATTTATAATTCTGAAGCGATAGATAAATTATTTGGTAGTATTGATGATAATGGCAATCAAAGTATGATAAATATCAGTGATATGATGTTAGAAAATGCCCATATTGTAAATCGTGATGGTATAAAAATTAATTCTTTTACAGGTGTCAGCGAGCAAGGTGCAAAATTCGATTTTGAAGCGATAGATAAGGGTGCTACAGGAAAATTGAATATAGAAGTAACCTTGCGAGAAGATAATTTATTAGAGGAAAATAAGCCAAATATATCTTATAGAAGTGAACATAAAAATTTAAATTTTGCTGTTAATGGTGATGTATATGAAGAGATGACAGCAACTTTAGCAGATATATTAACTGAAGGAATAAGTGTGGGAGCTCTTACAACAAAAGGTTACGGCAAGATAAAAAGTATTGAACCTGTAAAAATGTATGTATTCGATTTTAAAAATACACAAGATGCTATAAACTGGTGGCAATATCTAAATGATGAAACATTGCAAGAACCACTGTATATTGGTAATAGCTTAGTTTCTACAGTTAGTGAAAAAGATTTTGTGATGCAGATGGATTTTGCATTACAAAGCTCAATGATTATTCGTGATTATGATGTAGATGAACGTGATGAAGAGGATAATATAACAGCAGTACAGATGAAAAGCGGAGATGATTTTGAAATACCAGCTACGAGCATAAAAGGTGTATTAAAATCAAGAGCTTATAAAATTTTGATGAGTTTAAATCATCATGATGAACAAAAAACAGAAAAATTCCTTGATGCATTAATGGGCAAAGAGTCAGATAAAGATGACAAAAATGATAAAGGTAAAAAAAGTCGTATCTATATAGATGAAATATATGTAAAGCCTAATGTTTTGCACAGCAAGAAACAAAGTCGCAATCGCATTGACCGCTTTACAGGAGGAACAATTGATAGTGCGTTATTTACAGATAAGCCTATTTGGCAAACAGATAAATCAAAAGCAACTATCTCTATAAATTTGCGTGTACAAGATTGCGAGCAAAAAGAAGCTGGTTTAATGTTGTTGTTGATGAAAGACTTATGGCTGGGTAATTTATCTATTGGCGGAAATAAAGCGATAGGTAGAGGCGTATTAAAAGGCAAAAAATGTACTATACAATATGATGGAGAAAGCTTTTTAATTCAAGATGATGGCGAATTTAATGTAAGTGGCGATATGGATAAATTAGAATTATATGTTCAAAAATTGAGTGGTGAATGATAATGTGTGAAACAGAAGAATTAAAGAATTTTTTTGAAGAAGAAAATTATTTAGATACAGTAGAAAATAGATATTGTCTTAGAAAAGATTATACAGACATAAATAATATACGTGAGTTTTTAAGTCAAAATGCAAAAAATAGTTATAAAGTATTTTTACGTGCATTTAATGAAATAAAATTCGGCTACTATAATTTAGAAAACAGCGGAGAATTTAGTTTTCCTTATGGTGAAGAATTTGAGGAAAAGTATATAATTGAGCTTCGCTTATTTAATGAAAATGAAGAAATTTTGTTACAAAAAAACGATGATATGAGTAGTTACAAAGCTAGAATTATCATAGATGATATAGATAAAGATGTAAAAGATATACAAAAAATTACAACTGTAGATGATGCTTCCACTTTATTTGGTAAAAGAACTATAGATAATCGTATAAATGGTGATTTTGTAAAATTAAAAGAAAGTGGCAGAAAAATATCATTAACAATTCCATCAGAGCATAGAGCGGAATATTATGCACTTATCACACGTAGCTATATAACTTTTGATGAAAAAACAGGACAAGCAGGCATTAGTTATTATCGATATTTGGATATAAGACCGGAAGTAAAATAGTAAAGGAGGTTTTATTGATGGGAAGAGGAATTTCACTTGAAGAATGGCGAGAACAAAATGGTTATAAAGAAAAATATAATGAAGGTAATAGTTTTAAAATAGTAGAAGAAAAGAAAACAAAATATGTGGGAAATACTCCTTTAAAAAGAAATAATAATATTGAAAAAAGTAAAAATAAAGTAGTAAAAGCCCCGTCAACGAAAGTAAATAATAATTTTAGAAATAATAGTTATAATAAAAACATGAAAAGCCCAACAACACCGTATAA
>JADIMN010000100.1 GCA_017694735.1 Candidatus Alectryobacillus merdavium | reverse complement strand
AATTAATGTATAATGGAATTAGTAAAGTTAATATCTCAAAACTTGAATTAAATTGTTATAATTAAAAAGAAAGTAGGAATAAAGTATGATTAAAGATTTACATGAAAAGGAAATAATTAATAGTGAAAATTACTTGGTTAATGATGCTAATGTAATGACAACTTCAACTGGAAGTAAGTATTTAAGCGTTATTTTGCAAGATAAAACAGGAACAATTGAGGGCAAAAAATGGTCAATTGAAAATTATGATTTAGAAATTTTTACTCCTGGAAACATCGTTAATATTACTGGTGAAGTTGTAAAATTTAAAGGGGTTTTGCAAATAAAAATTGTTGGAGGAAACATTGCTTCAAACAATCAAGTTGATTTAGAAAACTTTATTCCACAGTCAAAATTATCAAGAATGAGTATACAAACTGAAATTAATCGAATTATATCTACAATAAAAGATCATGATTATAATTTAGTGGTTTCTACTATATATAAAGATTTCGAGGACAAATTATTTTTCTTTCCAGCCGCAGTTAAAAATCATCATAATTATGAACGTGGTCTTATGACGCATACATTATCAATGGCTCAAATATGTGAATTTTTATCATCTCATTATAAAAATTTAAATCATGATTTACTAATTTCAGGTGCTCTTTTACACGATTTAGGTAAAATCATAGAATTTAATGGGCCAGTTTTAACAAAATATACTAATGAAGGAAAACTTTTAGGTCATATATCTATCGGTTTTTCTATAGTAAGAGAATATTGCGAAAGACTTTCAATTAATAAAGAGAAAGCAATATTATTACAACACATGATATTATCACATCACGGAAAATATGAGTTTGGTTCGCCAGTTCTTCCAATGGTTAAGGAAGCTTTAGTTTTATCTATGGTTGATGATTTAGATGCTAAAGAAGAGCTGTGTGAGCAAACTCTTGCAACAGTGAAAAAAGGCGAATTCTCTCCTCGATTATTCGCCCTTGAAGATAGATCTATTTATAATCCTAACGATGATTAAATTTTATCTTTGATTTGATTTGCTATTGCAGGTAAATTAAGATTAGATAGTTCTTGATTTTCCATAAATTCTAATCTGAATCCATCACTTGAAATATATCTTGGAATTACATGGACGTGAAAGTGCATGACACTTTGTCCAGCAGCTTCATAACAATTGGTTAATATATTAATACCTTTAGCTTTAAAATCTTTAATTAATATTTGACCTATTCTTTGTGCAACAATCATAACTTTTGAAATTAAATAATGAGGTGTTGCTAAAAAGTTTTCATAATGCTTTTTTGGAATTACTAAAGTATGTCCAACTGTAACTTGTGAAGCATCTAAAAATGCAATTACATCATCATCTTCATAGATGATGTTTGATGGAATAATATGATTTGCAATTTTACAAAATATACAATTATTAGTAGCCATATTTCTCTCCTTAAAATTAAAAAGGCAACTTTACCAGTTGCCTTAATTATAAATCTTTTTTACTTATTATTCATCAAATACATCAGGATAAGTTGTCTTGAAATATTCAAGAATTGATTCATCATGGAAGATGAAATCACTGTTTTCAAGATAATATTCTAATGCTGTTGTTTTATTTGTGGAGTTATCAGCAAGAATGTTACAAATTTCATATGCAACTCTTTCAGCTTTTAAACCACCATCATTTAATAAAGTTGTATAACTACCATCAACATCTTCTTGTTGAGAAAGTCTTGTTGTTGAAGCAGCTTCAATAACTCTAACAATATAATAAGTACCATTAGAATAGTGGAGGAATGGATATGACTCGTTTTGTGGAAGTGTTCTTGGAAGTAAGAATGCAAAACTCTCATCTCCAATATTTACTTTTTGAACATAGTTATTTCCGTTTTCTTCAATTAAGCCATTTGCGACTTGAATGTTCCATAATCTATCACCATAATCTGTAATTTCAGATAAAGTAGTGAATGATTCGTTTTTAATTCCCCATCCATCAGTTGAGTAATCACTTGTTTGGACAGATTGGATTTGATTTAAATATCCTCTATAGTAAGAATGAGTATATGAATCTGAGAATGTTGATTCAACAGATGTATCAGTTAATGCGATATCAGTTTTAATTTTATCAAAATCAATTGCTACATCACCAAAATCAGTACCTTCCCAAATAACAACTTTTCTTGCACCATCACTAGAAGTGTAGTTGACGCTTTCCATGTCTTGTCTTTCATCAGAGTTTAGTCCTTGGAAAACATTTTCATTTTCTAAATCGTATTCTTTTTTGGTAAGTGCAGCAGCTTCAAGAAGTGCAATTTCTTTTTCACCTAAATTGTAACCCTTCCAAGCGTTTTCAAGGATAGAGAAATCAAATGTAGATGGATCATCATTATTTAAAATGTATTGATCAATGAATGTAGTGCATAATCTTCTTGCGGCACCAGGGAAATTACTATTTTCAGGGATTGCAACATATTCAATTTCTCTTGCATATCTTGTTCCAAGAGTAGAGTATTCATTATTATATAAATAATATTCAGTTAGAATGTGTTGCTTAACGTCAGAGAGATATTCTTTTTCGATATAGTCTTTATAATAACCATAATCGTTTTCACCTTCTAATAATTGTTGATTAGAAATGTGAAGAATATTTAAATCTGACCATGTACCAGTTTCTTTATTATAAAAATCTGTATCTGGTAATAATAAAATTGGTTCATAGAAAGTATGATTTGCAGTAAAATCTTTCCATGTTATTGTTTCTTGAGTTGGATCAAGAGAATATAAGTTTTGATATACATGAAGAGCAAATAATTCTTCAGAGAATTCACCATCTCTTGTTTGATAATTAGTAGAGGAGATATCATCTCTAATTGAATCAGAGATTTCGGTTTGAATTCTATTATAAACTCTTTTTACTCTAGCGATTTCAAGTTCAGAAGCAGCAGCGTTTTCTGTTCTATCTTTATCTTGATAAGCAGTGTATTTGCTAACAATTTCATTAAAAGAGTTATTTAATACAGCATTTTCAATTTCTGTTAATGTTCCAAATGTTGAATCAAAGATTTTGTTAAAAACTAAGTCAACAACAATTGTAGAAGCATTGCTTGTACCATGTAAAGCATCATAAATAATGCTTTCCATATTGTTTTCATCATCTTCTCCGATGTTGCTAACTAATTTATTTTCATCATAGCCATTTGGATAAGCAATGATTTCACTACAGCTAGTTAATAAAACAGCACTTGCAAGAGCTAAAATTAATTTACTTTTTCCATTATGCTTGGACATAATAACAAATTCCTCCTTTGCCGAATAATTCGCCATCATCATCAAGATTACTAGCATCTCCAAAGTTGGTGTAACAAACAAGTGGAATTAATCTTTGTTCTCTTTGATTTAATTGAGTATTTAGTAAATCATAATAATCAAGCCATGTTTCATAATATTCATTTTGTTTAGTAATTCGATCTGGCTCATCATCACAATAAACATCAATTAAAGCTTTAACTGAGCTATCAACAATTTCAGCTCCAGATCTTGCAAACCAATATTGGAAGATCTTGGTGTCAATAGATTCATCAGCAGCTCTAATTTCATCTTCAAGAGCGTTAATTCTGGATTGATATGTTGATCTATCGTCTTTAAATGCGTTAACATAAACGACTTTGCCATCAATTAATCCATCGTTGTCTGGCATTTGAGTTGAATAATATTCTTCAAGTTTAGTGTTATTATTTCCAGTAGGATCTAAAGCACTTCTTTGAACAACAATGAAGTGGACTCCTTGATAACCAGTGGATTCTCCGCTATCGCTACTTGTTGAGCCTGTTCCAGCTCTTGTAACAATAATAGGATTACCTTGTTCATCAGTAAGGATTGCTTTTGTTCCAATTCCTTGTCCAAATTCAACATCTCTAAATTGAGTTTGAACACCATTAATTTTATATGTTCCGTCTTCTTGTCTTTCTAATCCAGTAATATTAGAAACAACTTCAGTAGCTTCACCAGCACTTTCTCCAGCTGTTACAACTTGTGGAGTAATAAAAGAGATTTGGTGAGCGTTAAAGTATTTATTAAAAATAATGTTTCTTGGATAGTAAGCTTGGTTTCCGCCATTAACTAATTCACCATAGTCATCAGTTTCTTCGTCTGAAACTTGACCTAAACTTTGAACGACACCATATGGAACAAATGAAATACCTTGTCCTTCGGTTGATAAGAAGTCTTTTGTATTTTCAAGTTCTTCAGCAGTTGTTAATTCAAGTTTATTTTTTTCAGAATCAGAAATTGATGTATTGAATAATGAGTCATAGGTATAAATACCGAGTTTAAATTCACTAACAAATGAAGTGTTTTTAGACATAATACCTAAATCACCGTAAGTAGAAGCACTTCCAGTATCATCACTATATGAAACAGCAAGAGTACCAAAAGTATCATTTCCAAGATAAACTAAATCATTAACTAATGAAGATAATTTAGTTGCTTGACTTGAAGAAATTGTTGCTCTTGCATAGTCATTAGCACTTGCATCAACATTAACTAAGATATGTTTAACGTGATAAGGTAGTACGTCGTTTAGGTAAGAATTAACTTCAATAGTAGTGTTGTTAATTTCAATATTGCCGCCAACTTTAAGATTATCCATGAATAAGTTATAAAATTCATCGACTAAATATTCTCTAAAGTTTTCGTTTTCGTATTTAATTTGAAGCTCATCTAAGTCTTCTACACCCTCGGAATCTAACAAAGTTTCTAATTCAGTATCGTAATTAGTTCCATTTGTGCTAGCGTTGGTTTCAGCTTCTCTTTTTAAGTCTTCAACAGAAACTGTAGCATCATCAACTAATTCTTGATAACTACCATTTGTAGAAATAGTAGGATCTTTAGTCATAATGTAACGTGCAACGACATCATAAATAGCATTATAGTATGCTTCGACACCAGCTTGTGAACTTGTGTAATTTTCAAGTAATTCATCAGCGGTTAAAGTGATGCCATCACCAAAGGATAAAATATTTTCACCATCTGGTGTTGCAACGTATTGGCTACAAGCAGTAATGCTTAAACTTAATGCTGCAAGAGAAGATATTGCTAACACTTTTGCATTTTTAGCCATTAATTTTCCTCCTAAAAAATAGTCTTGTTTATTATACAAGAACATTAAGTAAAATACAAATATTAAATATAATTTAATATGCATTTAGTTTTTTATTTTTTATCATTTTATTTCCTTCAACTTTCTATCAGTTATAAAATATTAAATTGAGGTGCGCTATGAAATTATTGGAAATAAAAAATTTACATGTTAAAACACAAGATAATATAGAAATTTTAAAAGGAATTAACTTGACAATAAATAGTGGAGATATGCTAGCTATTTTGGGCCCAAACGGTCATGGAAAATCAACGTTAATTAATGCCATTATGGGAAACCCTAATTATATTGTTAGTGAAGGAGAAATTCTTTATAAAGGAGAAGACTTGCTAAAACTTAGCGTCGATGAAAGAGCAAGATTAGGTATTTTTCTTTGTTTTCAAAATCCTTGTGAAATTCCAGGAGTTATTAATGCAGAATTCTTAAAATCTGCAATTAATGAAAAAAGTGATAAAAAAATATCTTTTTATAACTTTTATAAATTATTAAATGAATCATGTGAAGAATTAAATATTCCATTTGAAATGACAAATAGATCTCTAAATGAAGGATTTTCTGGAGGAGAGAAAAAAAGAAATGAGATTCTTCAAATGAAAATCTTAAATCCTAACTTTGTTATGCTTGATGAAGTTGATAGTGGTCTTGATGTTGATGCAATAAATTTAGTTTCAAAAGAAATAAATAAACAAAGAGAAAAAGGATCTACTTTTTTAGTTGTTTCACACTATGCTAGATTATTTGATTTAATAAAACCAAATAGAACCGCAGTTATTGTAAATGGTAAAGTTGTATTAGAAGGTGATGAAAAATTAATTGAAAAAATTGATAAATACGGATATGAATGGATGGAGAGCGAACTTAATATTTCTGTTAAAAAGGAAGAAGATGCTCCAATTGTTTTAGGCACTTGTGCTACGAAGGTAATCGTCAATGAAAAGTAATGTGCTAAATGTAGAAATTCTTGAAAAAAATTCTATTTCTGACCTAGATTTTGAAGGAATTGAAGATAATTTAGAGTTTTATATTCAAGACAACAACTGCGTTAATTTAAATTTATTTAATTTTGAAATGATAAAAGAAATTAATATTTTCGTAGGGAAAAACGTTCACGGAAAGATTAATTTATTTATGGGCAATAAAGTTTGCGATTTGTTATTAAGATGCAATTTAAATGAAGGAGCCGAAGTTAATTTTAATTGTATTGATTTTGCCCTTGAAAATAAAAAAATTAATGCGAAAATCATACTTTTTGGTGATTCTTCTAAAGTTAAATGGAGTTCTAGTGTACTATCAACTAAAGAGGACGAAAAACTTTATAATGTATCTTTTTCACATATTGGTGAAAAAAGTAAATCTATTATGAATAATTATGGAGTTTGTAAAGACTCATCTAAAATTTTATTTGATGGTATCTCACATATTGAGAAATCTGCCAAAAAATCAGAAGCTTCGCAAAATGCTAAAGTTATAATTTATGATAAAAATTGTTCTGCGTATGCAAATCCAAAACTATTAATTGATTATGATGATGTTATTGCAAATCATAGTGCTGCTGTCGGAACTTTAAACGAAGATCATATTTTTTATCTTTTATCCAGAGGATTATCAATTAAAGAAGCTCGTAAACTTATTACATTAGGCTACTTAAAACCTATTCTTAATGACTTAGATGAAAATTATAAAGAAAAATATGAAAAATTGCTTGGAGATTTAATGTAATGTTTGATGTAAATAAAATTAAAAATGACTTTCCAATGTTTAAAAATAATAAAGAAATGCAAGGAAAAAACTTTGTATATTTTGATAATGCATCTACGACATTTAAACCTCAAAGTGTTATAGAAAAAATTAATAAGTATTACACAACCGAATGTGTAAATTCTCATAGAGGTGATTATGATATTGCTCATAAAGTTGATGAACAAGTTTTAAAAACAAGAAGAAATGTTGCTAAATTCATTAATGCTGATGTTAACGAAGTTGTTTTTACTTCAGGAGCAACAATGTCTTTAAACTTAATTGCTCGAGGATATGGTGAAAAATTTTTAAATAAAGGTGATGAAATATTAATTAATGAAGCAGAACATGCCAGCGATGTTCTACCTTGGTTTGAAATTGCTAGAAAAAAAGGGTTAATTGTTAAATTTATTCCTTTAGACGAAAAAGGAAGAATAACTTTAGATAGTATTAAAGCTTGTGTTACTGATAAGACTAAAATAATCTCAATTGCACAAGTAAGTAATGTATTAGGATATAAAAATGATGTAAAAGAGATATGTTCTTTTGCCCATTCTAAATCAATTATAGTTTGTGTTGATGGTGCACAATCTGTTCCACATATGAAAGTTGATGTTAAAGATATCGATTGTGACTTTTTGATTTTTAGTGCCCATAAGATGTGTGGGCCAACAGGAATTGGCATATTATATGGAAAATATAATCTTTTAAATGAGATGGACTCATTTTTAGTTGGTGGAGGAGATAATATTACTTTTGATTTAGGTTGTAGTGTCTCTTATTTAAATCCTCCAGAAAAATTTGAAGCAGGAACACTTAATCTTGCTGGAATTTATGGTTTAGATGCCGCAATTGATTATATTAACACCATTGGAATTGAGAATATTGAAAAATATGAAACAGAATTGAGAAAATATGCAATTAGTAAACTAGAAAAAAATCAAAATCTTATTATTTATAATAAGGATGCTGATAGTGGAATTATTACTTTAAACTATAAAGGAGTTTTTGCTCAAGATGAGGCAACATATTTAAATTCAAAAGGAATATGTGTACGTAGTGGGCAACACTGCGCTAAACTTTTAACAAATTTTTTAAATGCTAATGCTACTGTTAGAATAAGCATGTATTTTTATAACACTAAAGATGATGTAGATATACTAGTAGAAGCGTTAGAAAAAGGAGGAGATTTTTTGGATGCCTATTTCAATTGATGATAAAATGAAAAGAGAAATTATTATTGATCATTATAATTCCCCTGTTTATAAAAAAACACCTGCAAATGTTAAAGATTTTTTGCAAATTCATATGGATTCTGTAAGCTGCATTGATAATATTTATATTTATTTAAAAATTGAAAATAATATTATAAAAGAAGCTTATTTTGATGGTGTGGCTTGTGCGATTTCTACTGCAAGTACAGATATTTTATGTGGTTTAATTTTAAATAAAAGTAAGGAAGAAGCTCTATATATTTTAGAACAATATCAAAATATGATTTTTGAAAAAGAATACGATGAGTCTGTTTTAGAAGAGGCTGTTGTTTTTTCTAATACTTATAAACAAGCTGCAAGAATTAAATGTGCTACTATTGGCTGTAATGGTATGAAGGAGATAATAGATGGAAAAAAATAAAATAGATTTTCAAGAATATAAATATGGATTTGAAGATAAAGATCCTTCTATTTATAAAACTCCTAAAGGTTTAAACGAAGATATTATAAGAGAAATTTCTAAATTAAAAGGCGAGCCAAAATGGATGCTAGATTTTAGATTAAAAAGTTTTAGAAGTTTTAAAAAGTTTAAAAATCCGGGTTTTGGAATTGATTTATCATTTTTAGATTATGATAGCTATACATACTTTACTCGTCCTAGTGAAAAAGAAGAAAAAACATGGGATAGTGTTCCGGAGACAATTAAAAATACTTTTAAAAAGCTTGGAATCCCAGAAGCAGAGCAAAAATATTTAGCAGGCGTTTCAACTCAATATGAATCTGAGGTTGTTTATCATAATATGTTAAAGGAAGTTGAAGAAAAAGGTGTTATTTTTCTTTCAACCGACCAAGGTTTAAAATTATTTCCAGATTTATTTAAAAAATACTTTAATAGTGTTGTTCCATATAATGATAATAAGTTTTCAGCATTAAACGGCGCTGTATGGAGTGGTGGTTCATTTATTTATGTACCAAAAGGAGTTACTTTAAGTAAACCTCTTCAATCTTATTTTAGAATCAATAATGAGAAAAGTGGACAATTTGAAAGAACACTAATTATTGTAGATGAAGGGGCAAGTGTTCATTATATTGAAGGTTGTACGGCTCCAATTCATTCTAAAGAATCTCTTCATGCTGCAGTTGTTGAGATAGTTGTTTTAAAAGGTGGAAAATGTAGATATTCTACGGTTCAAAATTGGTCTGACAATATAGTAAATTTAGTTACTAAAAGAGCTTTAGTAATGGAAGATGCATCAATGGAGTGGGTTGATGGAAATATTGGATCATATATAAATATGAAATATCCTTGTTGTGTCTTGGCTGGAGAAAGAGCAAAGGGCTCTTGTATTTCTATTGCAGTTGCAACTGGTAAACAAAAACAAGATGCAGGAGCAAAAATGATACATTTAGCTCCAAATACAACTTCTAATATAATTTCTAAGTCAATTGCTAGAAAGGGTGGGCTAACAAATTATAGAGGAAAGGTTTATATAGATAAAAACGCAATTAATTCTAAAGCTCACATTGAGTGTGATACTTTAATTTTAGATTCCCATTCAAAAAGTGATACTATTCCAGAAAATATTGTAAAAAATAATGAATCTTTCTTAGAACATGAAGCAACTGTTTCTAAAATTAGTGAAGAGCAATTATTTTATTTGATGTCTAGAGGCATCAAAGAAAATGATGCAGTTCAAATGATTATTATGGGATTTATTGAACCATTTTCGAGAGAATTGCCAATGGAATATGCTGTTGAATTAAATCAATTAATAAAATTAGATATGGATGGTAGTATTGGTTAATGATATATGATTATGATGTAATTGTCGTTGGTGGAGGACATGCAGGAGTAGAAGCTAGTCATATTTGTGCTCAAATGGGTAAAAGCACTCTTTTAATAACTTTAAATTTTGAAAAAGTTTCAAATATGCCTTGTAATCCATCAATTGGTGGAAGTGCTAAGGGTATTGTTGTAAGAGAAATTGATGCTCTTGGTGGTGTTATGGGTAAAATTGCAGATATTAATTATTTGCAAATGAAAATATTAAATACTGGCAAAGGCCCAGGTGTTCAATGTCTTAGAGCACAACAAGATAAAATTGATTATCCAAAAAATGTCTTAACTTATTTAAAAAGTGTAGCAAATCTCCATTTAATTGAAGGATGTGTAGTAAAATTACTAATTAAATATAATACTGTAAAAGGTGTTATTTTAAGCAATAATAAAGTTATTACTTCAAGAGCAGTAATTTTAACAACCGGTACTTATATGCAGTCTAATATTTTAGTTGGCGATGAAAAAATTATTGCTGGTCCAGATGGAGAAAAAGCTTCATTAGGATTATCTCCATTTTTAAAATCAATGGGATTAAATTTATTAAGATTAAAAACCGGAACTCCACAAAGAATTAAAAAAAGTTCAATTGATTTTTCCAAGGCAAAAATTGAATATGGATCTAGAGAAAGATTAGCTTTTTCATATGAGACAAATACATATGTTCCATTTGAAGAACAACTTCCTTGTTATTTAATTTATACTACTCCTGAAACGCATAAGATTATAAGAGAGAATTTAAAAAAATCAGCTATGTATGGAGGCTATGTTGAAGGAGTTGGTCCTAGATATTGTCCTAGTATTGAAGATAAAATTGTTAGATTTGCAGATAAACCAAGACATCAACTATTTTTGGAACCTGAATCAAGACATACTGATAGCTATTATTTGCAAGGTTTTTCAACCTCTATGCCAAGAGATGTCCAAATTAAAATGGTACATTCTTTACCAGGATTAGAAAAAGCAATTATTTTAAAATATGCTTATGCTATTGAATATGATGCTTTAGATCCAACTCAATTTGACTTAACTTTAATGGTAAAGAAATATCCTGGTTTATATTGTGCTGGACAAATTTGTGGAACAAGTGGATATGAAGAAGCTGGTGGTTTAGGAATTATGGCTGGAATCAATGCTTGTTTAAGAATAGATCATAAAAAGCCATTTATTTTAAAAAGAGATGAAGCATATATTGGTGTAATGATCGATGATATTGTTAATAAGGGGACTAATGAACCTTATAGATTATTATCATCAAGAGCTGAGTTTAGATTATTATTAAGAAGTGATAATGCTGATCAAAGATTAAGAAAGTTCGCATATAAATATGGATGTATTAGCGAAGATATTTATAAAAAATATTTAGATAAAATGAATACAATAAATAAGGCCATTAAAATTATGAATCAAACTCATATTGGAAATAATGACGAACTTTCAAAATATATGATTGAAAAATTTAATGAAAATTATAGAAAAGGTATTACAATTTCTAATTTAATTAAAAGACCTTATGTAAAGTTTAGTGAAGTAATTAATTTTTTCGATGAATTTAATAAATTTTCGTTAAGTAGTGAATTAATCGAAGATATTGAAATTCTTGTTAAATATGAAGGCTATATTAAAAAGCAAAAGAAAGATGCTGAAAAATTAAAAAAACTTGATAGCATTATCTTGCCAAAAAATATTGATTACTTAAATATGGATGGATTAGCTTTAGAAGCTAGACAAAAACTTGATTCGATTAGACCTCAATCAATTGGACAAGCATCTAGAATTTCTGGAATTAATCCTAGCGATATTACAATTCTTAATTTATATTTGAATAAACAAAAAAAATAAGAGGTTTTTGCATGGATTTTTCAACTTTTGTTTCTAAAATAAAAGAAATTGATATTCTTAAAAATATCGATTTTGATTATGTAATTAATAAATTAAGTATTTATAAAGATTTTTTAAAAGAAGAAAACGAGAAGTATAATTTAACTTCAATTATTAATGATGAAGATATAATTTTAAAACATTTTTATGACTCAATAATTAGTGCAAAAACCTATGATTTTAATAATAAAGTTGTTATGGATTTAGGAAGCGGAGCCGGTTTTCCTGGCGTTATAATTAAAATATTTTTCCCTTCATGTAAAATGTATTTGGTAGAACCAACACTTAAAAAATGTAAATTTCTAGAGAGTTTAATAAATAAATTAGAATTAAATGATATTTTTGTTATTAACGAAAGAAGTGAAAATCTTAGTGATGATTTTAGGGAATTTTTTGATTGTGTTGTATCAAGAGCTGTTACTCAATTAAATATCTTACTTGAATTATCAATACCTTTTATTAAAGTAGGTGGAAACTTAATTGCATATAAGTCTAGAAAAAGTGAAACTGAAATTAAAGATTCAATTAATGCTTTAAAAATTCTTAATTGCGAAATATTTAAAGACGACATTTATTACTTAGATGATAATAAAGAAAATTTAAGAAATATTTTATTAATTAAGAAAAATAAAAAAACTAAAAAGATTTACCCTCGTAATTATTCAATAATTAAGTCAAAACATTTATAATTTAATGTATGTGTAGAATAATAGCAATTTCTAATCAAAAAGGTGGTGTTGGAAAAACAACCACAACTATTAATATTGGTACTAGTCTTGCAAAATTAGGCAAGAAAGTTTTACTCGTTGATTTAGATCCTCAAGGCAATTGTACAAGAGCACTAGGAATTGATAAATTTAATAAAAGTATTAGCGATGTTTTAGTTTCAGATTCAAATATTAAAAGAGTTATTAAAAAAACAGTGATGAATGGTTGTGATGTAATTCCAAGCGACTTAAGTTTAGCACTTATTGATAGCTCTAAATTAAATAATCCTGAACCTCATTTTATTTTAAGAAATGCATTAAAAAATATTGAAGGAAAATATGATTTTATTTTAATTGATTGCCCTCCTTCTTTAGGATTTTTAAATAAAAATGCACTAGCTGCTGCTCATAAAGTATTAATTCCAGTACAATGTGAATTTTTTGCTTTAGAAGGCGTAACTCAAATTCTAGCAACTATTAGAAATATTAAAAATGAGTGGAATCCTCAAATTGAAATTCTAGGTTTTATTATTTCAATGTATGATTCAAGAAATAGACTCAGTGTTGAAATTGCTAGCGAACTAAGAAGTCAATTTAAAGATTATGTCTTTGTTACGGTTATTCCACGTAATATTTCTATTCCTGAATCACAAGCAAAAGGGATACCAACTCTACTTTTTAGACCTAATTCTGTTGGCAGTGTGATGTACATTCAAGCCGCAAGAGAATTATTAGATCGAGAAAGAATAAAATAATTTATGGATTGTCGTCTTAAAAAATTTAAAAAATATCGATCAAATATCAAAAAAATGAATAATTTGGTTTCTATAAGTGAGGAAACTAATTTGAAACACCTTAATTATTTAGCAAATAGTGTAACAGTTGATGAAAATAATAAAATTGTTCCAACAGAGATTTCACTCAAACAAAACGAAGTTAGTCGATATTTTAGGAAAAAATATTTTAAATATTTTTTTATAGTGACACTAATATTTATTATAATATTAACGATACTTATTATTTTAGGAGTATATATTTTTAAAAAATGAAGAAACATTATTCAATTGCAATCGACGGACCTGCTGCTGCTGGGAAGAGTTCTGTTGCGAAAATATTAGCTAAAAAATTTAATCTTATTTACATTGATACTGGTGCAATGTATAGAGCTTTTACCTATGCAGTTATAAAAGAAAAATTAAATCCTAAAGATGAAAATGAATCATGTACTCTTATTGGCAAAGTTGATATTATTTTAAATAAAAACGGAACCGTACTTTGTAATGGGGAAGATGTAAGCAAAAAAATTAGAGAATTTGAAGTATCAAGTAATGTCTCTTATATTTCTTCATATAAAGATATAAGATTAGAAATGGTTAAATTACAACGTAAGATGGCTGAAGGAAATAGTGTTATCATGGATGGTAGAGATATCGGCACTTATGTACTTCCAAATGCGGATTTAAAGATTTATCAAATTGCAGAAATTGAAGAAAGAGCAAAAAGAAGACATTTAGAAAATGTAGAAAAAAATATTGATTCAACTTTTGATAATGTTTTAAATGATTTAAGAAATAGAGATTATATTGATTCTCATAGAGCGTTTGCTCCATTAAAACCAGCTGATGACGCTATTATATTAGATACAACTCATCTAAATAAAAATGAAGTAGTAGAAAAGATTTCTTCTCTTATAAAAGAAAAATTAGGATTAATAGAAGATGAGCAATAAATTTACTGTAGCTCTTATTGGTTCTCCTAATGTTGGAAAGTCTTCTATTTTTAATAGAATTGTTGGAAAAAAGATTTCTATCATTGATAATGAACCTGGAGTAACTAGAGATAGAATATATGAAAACACATCTTGGCTAGGTGTGGATTTTTCTATTATTGATACTGGTGGAATTGAACTGGATAAAAAACCTTTTCAAGAACAAATTCGAGTTCAAGCACAAATTGCTATTAAAGAAGCAGATGTAATTGTTTTTGTAGTTGATGGTAAAGTTGGTTTAAATACAGATGATAAATATATTGCAAAATTGTTATTTAAGTCGCAAAAACCTGTTATTTTGGCCGTAAATAAGATTGATTCTGGTGAACAAATATATAATATTAACGAGTTTTATGCTTTAGGTTTTAAAGATATTATTCCTGTTTCTGGAATTCATGGAATTGGAATAGGTGATTTATTAGATAAAGTAGTCGAATATTTTCCAAAAGAAAATAATGAAAGTGAAGTTGATTTAGATACGGAAAGAATTGTTTTTTCTATTATTGGTCGACCTAATGTTGGAAAATCTAGTTTATTAAATAAATTAATAAAAAGCGAGAGAAGTATAGTTTCAAATATTGAAGGCACTACACGAGATTGTATAAATAGTTCATTTTTTGTTGATAATAAAGAATACTTAGCAATTGATACTGCTGGTATTAAAAAAAGCGGACAAATATATGAAAATATTGATAAATACGCTCTTTTAAGAGCGATGAGAGCTATTGAAGATAGTAATATTTGCTTGTTAGTAATCGATGGAAATAGAGGTTTAGTAGAACAAGATAAGCATGTTTTAAGTTACGCTTTTGAAAAGAAAAAAGCTGTAATTATTGTTGTTAATAAATGGGATTTAGTAAAAAAAGAGCAAAATACTGTCGATGAATTTACAAAACATTTAAGAAAAGAACTAAAGTTTGTACCATATGCTCCAATAATTTATGTTTCTGCATTAACTGGATCAAGAGTTGATAAAATTTTTGAACTTTTAAATACTGTTAATGAAGCTTATAAGACTAAAATATCAACTTCCTTATTAAATAAAGTTATTAGAGATGCTCAAATGATGAATGAAGCACCTGATTTTAATGGAGGAAGATTAAAAATTACTTATGTCCAACAAGTTGGAATTATGCCTCCAAAATTTGCTTTATTTGTAAATAATCCATCCTTTATGCATTTTTCATATCAAAGATATTTGGAAAATAGGCTAAGAGATTCTTTTAACTTAGACGGAACTCCGATTGATTTTGTGTTAAGGAAAAAATAAAATGAGTAAAGTTTCTATTCTTGGAAGCGGAGCATGGGCCAGTGCTCTTGCAAATGTTTTATCTGATAATGGTAAAAGTAGTCTTCTATATTCTAAAAATGTTGATAAAGTTAATGAAATAAATACTCTTCATACAAATTCTAGAAATATTGATATTAAATTTTCTTCATTAGTTAGTGCGACTAGTTCAATAAAAGATTTGTTAATGTTTTCAGATATATTATTATTGGCTGTAAAAAGTGATTCTCTACCAAACTATATTTCTGAAATTAAAAAAATTATTGGTAGTAAAAAAATTCATATTATCAATGTTATAAAGGGTTTTATTGGAGAAAATAATCTAACTGTTTCTTCATTTATAAATAATGAATTAAAAGATAATTTATTATCATTTACATCTTTAGTTGGACCAAGTTTTGCAATTGAAGTTGTAAAAAAAGATTTAACTTGTGTTACTGCTGTTTCTTTAAATAATGAAATTGCCTTAAAAGTACAAAAATTATTTTCAAATCAATATTTTAGAGTATATACTTCAGATGATCTTATTGGTTGTGAGATTTCTTCAAGTTATAAAAACGCGATTGCTATTGGAAGTGGCATTTTAAGTGGGCTAAATTATGGAGATAACGCAAGAAGCGCGTTAATTACAAGAGGATTAAACGAAATTATAAAATTTGGACTATTTTTTGGAGCAAAAGAACACACATTTTATGGTTTATCCGGAATTGGCGATTTACTTTTAACATGTACTAGCACAACATCAAGAAATTTCATGTTTGGTTATAATCTTGCAAAAAAGTCTTTTTCAAGTGAAAACTCTCTTTTAGAAAATCAAACAATTGAAGGTATAAAAACTATAAAAGTTATTCATGATATTTCAAAAAAGAATAATTTACAAACTCCAATTATTGATAGTTTGTATAATGTTATATATTTAAATCGTTCTATAAGTGAAGAAGTTGACTCTTTGATGCTTAGACCTTTAAAGGTTGAAAATGAATAATTTTAATTATTTAATTAGCTTAAATTATTAAATAATTTAACACTTAAAAATTCTCTAAACTTCGTTTATATCAATATTATTTGATTTTTTTGACTAAAAAAGATATAATATTTTTTAACAAAAGGAGTTTAAATATGAATAAACAAGAATTAGCTAATGCTTTAGCTGAAAAATTAGATTTAAGCGTAAAAGAAACTGGTAAAGTTTTAGATGAAACTTTTGCAGTTATTGGTGATGCATTATTAAAAGGTGATGTTGTTAAAGTTCCAGGATTTGGTATTTTTGAAGTCAAAGAAAGAGCTGAAAGACGTGGTGTAAAACCAGGCACTACTGAAGAAATTGTCATTCCTGCAAAGAAAGTTGTTAGATTTAAAACAGCTAAGTCTTTAAAAGAAAGATTATAATCTAATTAAATAAAGCGAGCATAAAGAAGTGCGATATGCACTTCTTTTTTGTATAATATTTTTATGAAAAAGAATTCATTTTTTGATTATTTTGCAGAAATATTTTGTAAAAAAGACCATAACTTGTTTATGATTGGATCTGCTTCAAGAGATTTTTTACTTGAAAGAGAAATTAATGATTATGATTTTGTAACAGATGCTTTTCCAGAAGAAAGCGTAGAGATACTTAAAGATTTTAAATTGGACTTATCTTTTATTAAATATGGTGTTGTAAAAGTTAAATATGAAAATAAAACTTTTGAATTTGTATCTATGAGATATGAATCTGATTATAGTGATTCTCGACATCCTCAAAAAATCATATTTGTAAGAGATATTTATACCGATGCTAAAAGAAGAGATTTTACAATAAATTGTATATATATAAATAAAGATTATAAAATAATTGATCCTTATAATGGAGTAAAGGATTTAAATAATAAAATAATTAGAACTATCGGTGATCCATATATAAGAATTAATGAAGATCCATTAAGAATTCTAAGGGCAGAAAGATTTAAAAAAGAATATGGATTTGCTTATGAAATTAATTTAGAAAAAGTAATTTTACAAAATCAAGATTTAATTAAAAAATTAAATCCTGAAAAAGTTAAAAGTGAGTTGAAAAAGATGGAAAAATTTATATAAAATAAATATAATATAAACCTATGAAAAAGTTAAGCAGCATTGATTTTAATAGTTTACTATTAAATAACTACAAAAGATTAAAAATTAGCGAGAAAGAACTCGTTGTTCTTTTACTAATTAATAATTTACTTAATAATGGTAATGAATTGATTACCGCTGATTTATTATCTTTAAAAATGAATTTATCTTCTGACGAAATTGATGAAATAATGTGTTCTTTAGTAGAAAAAAATTACTTAACTTTTGCTTCAGTTGATAAAGATGAAAATAAACTTCAAACATCATTAGAAAATCTAAATAGAATTTTATATAGAGAATTAACTAAAACTATTTTAGGTAATGAGTTCATAAAGTCTGCTGAAGATAATAAAAAAGTAGAGCAATTATATGAAATGTTTAGTTTAGCATTAAAAAGAAATTTAGCTCCTTTAGAATTAGCAAAAATTGATGATTGGCTAAAAGAAGGATACTCTTGCGAAGAGGTTTCATACGCTCTTAAAAAAGCACAACAAGATAAAAAACTAACTTTAAGAAATATAGAAATAAATTTAAGAAAATCAAAAATTTCTCGTGATGTTGATGAAGAGGGATATTCTTTTTCAACAACAAACATGAGCAAGCAAGACATTGAAGAAGCTATAAAAATTATCAATACACCATGGGTGAAGAAATAAATAAATTAAAAGCAAAAGAAATAGTTGATTATTTAGACAGTCTATTTACTAATCCAAAGTGTTTTTTGAATTATAATAAAGATTATGAACTATTAATTGCTGTTATGCTCAGCGCTCAGACAACCGATGTTTCTGTAAATAAGGCAACTGAGACTTTATTTAAAAAATTTGACTCGTTAAATAAACTTGCAAATGCAGATATAAAAGAAATTGAAAAGCATATAAAGTTTTTGGGTTTATATAAGAATAAAAGTAAAAACATTATTGAGATATCTAAAGCTTTATTAAATAATTACAACGGAATTGTTCCAAACGATAAAAATGAATTAGTAAAGCTTCCTGGAGTCGGAAATAAAACCGCGAATGTCGTTTTAGTAGAATTATTTAATAAACAAGAATTTCCTGTAGATACTCACATTAATAGAATTGCAAAAAGACTAGGAATTGCTGAGGAAAACGATGATATTTTAACCGTAGAAAAGAAATTAAAAGATTTTTTCAAAAACTTTGATTTTATAAGACTTCATCATCAAATTATTCTATTTGGAAGAAATATTTGTTCAGCAAAAAAACCTAGATGTGATGAATGTAAAATATCTAAGCTTTGTGAATTTTATAAAAAAACTAAATAAAAGTATCGTTTATATATTGATCAAAATCTTGTGGAGAAACATTTTGTCCTGCGCTTAATTTTTTAAGTATATTAATTATTGGTTTTTGATATTTCCCATAATTCAATAAAACTTTTTTATATTCTCTTGCGACTTCTTCTTTTTTATTTAAAAAAGCACTAAATAGAATAATTAAATTTTTAGTATCTACTAATGGATCATGTTCGTTTGTTAGTGGAGTTTCATTTAATGCTACTATGCTTTCAATAAGCGAACATTTATTTCCTTTATTATCCTTAATATATGTTGAAGAAAAATTAGAAAAATCCAAGCAGTTTTTTGAAATAATTTTAATAAAATTCTCCCCATAGTTATCGTTTTTATGAGAAGTATTAAAAAATAATCTTAAATCATAATTTCCATAACAAATAAAGGTATATTCTTCTGGATTTGTACCAACATAAGATTTAAATAAATTAATTGCTTTTTCAAAAGTTATTCCTTCTTTTTTAAGCTGACTATCTGTTATATGAGTGAGTTTACTAACAAAAGTTCCAACTTCATCTTTTGCCTTAACATATTGTTTGAAACCCTTTTTATCAATCTTTTTAATATTAAATTTAGCATCTAAAGTTACTTTAATAGCAGCAATAGCAATTATTTCTTGACTAAACTGAGTACCTTCTAAATCGAAGAATATTAGTTTTCTTTTATTTTTTAAAGCGTTAATTAAAATTTTCATACACTTTATAATAACATAATTTGTTATAAAGAATTATCAATTAAGTATTTTTTTGTTATATAATTTTTAAGTATCTTATGAAGAAAAAAGTGCTTTTAAGTTATCAAGATGTATTAAATTTTAAATTCAATCCTTCAAAAAACGGATACAATCCATTAGAAGTTGATACTTTTCTTGATGATGTATTAGACACGATTGATTCAAAAGATAAAAAAATTAATGATCTTGAAAAACAGGTTGAATTGTTGAGTGAAAAAACAAAAGAATTAGCTAATGAAAATAAAAAACTAGAAAAAGATTTTTATTTATTTAAAGAAAAATATAAAAATATTAAAGATAGTGATTTTGTTGACAATGCTAATACTTTAGAAATGATTAAGAAAATTAATCTATATGAAAGAAAATTATTTGAACTTGGTCAAGATCCAAAAAAAATTAAATAATTCCCAATCTGAATGATTGCTGGCTATTGCTAGAGGAAAGTCCATGCTCGCACATTGCTGAGACGCATGTAGTGTTTGTGCTAGAAGAAAAAATAATTCTAGGTATTAAGCCTCTTAATAACGGCCTTTCTTTATCTAAGGCTATGCTATGAAAAAAGAAAGCTAAGGTGCCACAGAGACGATTTTATTAGAAATAGTAAAGTGAAACGCGGTAAACCCCACAAGCGAGAAACCCAAATTTTGGTAGGGGAGATCACTAAAGGGAATTGAACTAATAGTGGTATATACTTTGTGTATATAGATAAATAATCATTCCAGACAAAACATGGCTTATAGGATTGGGATAGAGGAGTAGTTATGAATTTACCAACAAAGATTACGTTTTCTAGAATTATATTGGTTGTTGTATTGTTTTTATTTTTGTTTATTTACCAAATAACAATGCAATATTTTCCTGAATCTTTTAATGGATTAGCTTATGGTCCTAGTGAGTCACCAATTTATTTAGAGTATTTAATTGCTTTTATTGTTTTTGTAGTTGCTGCTTCAACCGATGCTCTTGATGGATATTTGGCAAGAAAAAATAATCAAATTACAGATTTAGGAAAGTTTTTAGATCCAATAGCAGATAAAATGCTTGTTAATGCAACTTTAATATTTTTGTGTTTTCCATTACATGAGTTTCAATTAAATATTAGCGTTTATATAGTAATATTATTTGTTGTTAGAGATTTAATTGTCGATGGAATGAGATTAATGGCAGCAAAAAAGAATATTGTTGTTGCTGCAAATGTTTTTGGAAAACTTAAAACTATTTTTCAAATGATTGCAATTCCAGTTTATTTATTAAATGGATTTCCTTTTTCTTATTTTGATGCTTCATGGCCAAAAGGTTTAAGAATTGCTGACTTTTTAATTTATTTAGCTTTATTTTTCTCAATTCTTTCAATGATTATTTATTTATATCAAAATAGAAAAGTATTTTTGAATAAAAAAGAAAATGATTAAAAAATATATAAAAAAGTTATTTACTTTATTAGATAAAAATAATTTAAAAATTTCCTCTGTTGAATCTTTTACTGGAGGGCTTTTTGCTTCATTAATTACTAGTGTTCCTGGCAGTAGTAAGTATTTTATGGGAAGCATAGTTTCTTATAATACGATAATTAAAGAAGAATTAGTTAAGGTTGATTCTAATATAATAAAAGATAAAACAGTTGTCTCAAAAGAAGTTGCAGATGAAATGGCTCTTAAAGGCAAAGATTTATTAAAATCAGATATTTGTGTTTCTTTTACTGGTAATGCTGGACCAACTGTTTGTGAAGGAGATAAAGAAGTTGGGCTTACATTTGTTTCCGTTGTATATAAGGACAAATTATATTCTTTTAAATTCTTATTAAAATTTAGTAGAAATAAAATTCGATATTATTGTGTTAAACAAGCAATTTTAAAATTAATTGAAATTTTGGAAAAAAAGTAATTTTTCATACGACTTATTTATTAGAGGTAGAAATATGGAAAACGAAAAAGATTTAGAAAAATTAAAAGAAATTATTAAAGAAGTTGAAAAAACTTACGGAAAAGGAAGCATTATGTGTTTAGGCGATAAACCTAGTACAGATATTGACGTGATTTCTAGTGGTTCAATTTTATTAAATGAAGCTCTTGGAGTCGGGGGATATCCTCGAGGCAGAATTATTGAAATTTTTGGACCAGAGAGCAGTGGAAAAACAACCCTTTCTTTGACTGCAATTGCCGAAGCACAAAAAAGAGGCGAAAAATGTGCTTTTATTGATGCTGAACATTCCGTAGATCCAATTTATGCACAAACTTTAGGAGTTAAAATTAATCAGTTAATTTTATCTCAACCTGATAATGGCGAACAAGCTCTTGATATTGTTGAACTTCTTGCAAGAAGTGGTGTTTTTTCTTTAATTGTTGTTGACTCTGTTGCAGCATTAGTTCCAAAGGCAGAATTAGAAGGCGAAATGGTTGAAAATCAAGTTGGACTTCATGCTAGATTGATGTCAAAAGGATTAAGAAAAATTGCTGGAGTTTTAAGTAAAAGCAATACAACAATTATTTTTATTAACCAATTGCGTGAAAAAATTGGAGTATTTTATGGAAATCCTGAAACAACTACTGGTGGTAGAGCATTAAAATTCTATTCATCAATTAGAATAGATATTAGAAAATCAGATGCTATTAAACAAAATAATGATATTATTGGAAATACTGTTGTTTGTAAGGTCGTAAAAAATAAAGTTGCTTCTCCATTTAAGTCATGTAAGTTTGACATTATCTATGGAAAAGGAATTTCTAAAGAAGGAGAATTACTTGATTTAGGAACTTCTTTAGGAATAATTAAAAAGTCTGGATCTTGGTATGAATATAATGGAAATAAAATAGGCCAAGGAAGAGAAACCGCTAAGATATTTTTAGAAAATCATAAGGAAATTTTTGAAGAAATAAGAAATATAATTGTTAGTGGAGAAGTCAAAAGTTAGTCCCTTTTAAAATTTATTTTTAATTTCATAGAGACTTTAATATCTCTCTTTAATTTGTTATAATTTTTATGCAGTAATACTGCAAAAATACTTAGAAATCTTTAATTTTTATATATATTTATAGATATTTGAATTTTTGATTTTTTTAAAAGTTTTTTGATTATAAATAAAGGAGGGATATTAGGATGGATTTAGGATTAGGAATTGGTCTTATAATTGTCGCTTTTGTCATTGGAATTGGCGCCGCTGCATTATTTATCTATTTATTTTTAAAAAGAAAACACAACACAATAATTAAAAAAGTAGATGATGCTAAAATTGAAGCCCAAAAAATTGTTAAAAAAGCTGAACTTGATGCACTTGATGTAGTTGCTAAAATGAAAAAAGAATTTGAACAAAGCAACAAAGAAAAAAGACAAGAGATTTATGATTTACAATCAAAATTAACACAAAGAGAAAATAGCATCGATCAAAGAGATGCCGCTTTAATTGTTAAAGAAAACAATTTAGATGCAAAACAAGCACAATTAAATAATCAAATTGAAAATTATCATAAGAAAGAAAAGATTCTTGAAGAAAAAACAAATAGTATAATTTCAGAATTAGAGAAAGTAGCTGGTATGTCTCAAAACGAGGCAAAAGAAGAAATTTTTAGAAGAGTTGAAGAAAAAGTTAATCTAGAAATTGCTCAATACGAAAAAAATAGAATTGACGAAGCTCATGAAAAAGCTGAGGATGAAGCTAAAAATATTTTAGTCATGGCTATTAATAAATATGCTCAAGAAATAACAATTGAAAAGACAACTTCTTCAATTTCACTTCCAAGTGAGGAAATGAAAGGAAGAGTTATTGGAAGAGACGGTAGAAATATTAAATCATTAGAAAATAAATTAGGCGTAGATATTTTAATTGATGATACTCCAGAAACAATTACTGTTTCTTGTTTTGATCCAATTAGAAGAGAAATTGCTAAAAAGACACTTGAGGCTTTAATATCTGATGGTAGAATTCAACCTGCTAGAATTGAAGAAGTTTCTGAAAAAATGAAAGCAACTGTTAATGATTCTATTATTAAAGCTGGCCAAGAAGCGATTTTTAAATTAGGTATTGGGAAAATGCCTAAAGAATTAGTCGAACTTATTGGTAGACTTAGATATAGAACCTCATACGGTCAAAACGCTCTTGAACATTCTGTTGAAGTTGCAAATTTAGCTGGAGTAATGGCTGCTGAATTAGGTTTTAATCAAGCTCTTGCTAAAAGAGCAGGTTTACTCCATGATATTGGCAAATCTATCGATTTTGAAGTTGATGGCTCTCACGTTGATTTAGGTGTAAAACTTGCAAAAAAATATGGAGAAAACGATGTTGTTGTTAACTCAATTGCATCTCACCATAATGAAGTTCCACCAAAATATGCTATTTCATTTTTAGTCCAAGCTGCTGATACTTTATCTGCTGCAAGACCTGGTGCTAGAAGTGAAACATTAGAAAAATATATTCAAAGACTTGAGGATTTAGAAAAAATTACATCCTCTATTGATGGAGTTTCTCAATCATATGCTTTCCAATCTGGTAGAGAACTTCGTGTAATTGTATCACCAACTGAAGTTAGCGATTTACAAGCCTTTGAAATTGCTAAACAAATTAAAGAGAAAATCGAAAACGAAACATCATATCCTGGACAAACTAAAATTTGCGTCATTCGTGAATTTAGAGCTAACGAAGTTGCTAAATAATGAATATTTTATTTTTAGGTGATGTTGTTGGCAAGGTTGGTAGAAAGGCTCTTTTAAGTGAACTTAAAAAAATAAAATCTACATATTCAATAGATTTTACAATTGTAAATTGTGAAAATATCACTCATGGTAAAGGAATAAATAAAAATCATTATTTATTTGTAAAATCCCTTGGTGTTGATGCAATTACTTTGGGAAATCATTATCATAATAAAATAGAAATAGATAATTTTATAAATTCAGTAGATATTTTAATAAGACCTTTGAACCTGGAAAATTATAATCTAGGTTTAGGAAGTAGGGTTTTTAAAGTAAATGGTAAAAAAATCAGAGTCACAAACTTATTATGTAAAACTTTTATGCCTGAAATTGGTATTGCTTCCCCTAAAGATTCACTTGAAAATTTGATAAATAGTGATGAGGAAGATGTTGATTTACATATAGTTGACTTACATGGTGAAGCAACGGGTGAAAAATTATCTCTTGCTTATTACTTTGATGGAAAGGTTTCTGCTTTTCTTGGAACTCATACACATGTTCAAACAAATGACTTTAAAATATTAGATAATGGTACTGCTTATATAAGTGATGTTGGTATGTGTGGTGCTTATCATTCTATATTAGGAGTAGATCCTAATTCGGTAATTAAAAAGACATTGTTAAATGAAAAATCAGTTTTTAAAATAAACAAAAAAGACTCTTATATTATTAATGGTATTGTTTTACATGTAGATGATGAAACAAATAAAATAACTAGTGGAGAATTGATTAATTTAATTGAAGATGAAAAAAGAGATTAAAATTGAAAAATTGCCTGATTTAAAAAAGGCAAGAGAGAAAAAAGAACATATTGAATACTTTGAATATCTTGTAAAACCAAGTGAGTTTTTATTAAACTTTTTTGATGGGAAAAAATATTACATAAGAACTTATGGTTGCCAAGCTAATATGCGAGATAGCGAGACTCTTGCTGGTCTTTTAGAATGTTTAAAAATGAATAAAACTGAAGTTGTTGATGATGCCGATTTGATAATATTAAATACTTGTTGTGTTAGAGAAAACGCAGAAGATAAAGTATTTGGTGAAATTGGAGCATTAAAGGCACTTAAAAATAAAAATCCTAATTTGCTAATTGTCGTTTGCGGATGCATGGTTGAACAAACTCATATTGTTAATAAACTTCTTGATACATATAAACAAGTAGATTTAATTTTTGGAACACACGATATTTACAATTTCTTAAATTTGTTAGAACAAACCGTTAAAGAAAACGTGAGATTAGTTGATGTAACATCAAGTGCTGGTGATGTTTATGAAATTTCGCAGTCTGCTAGAGATGATAAATTTAAAGCTTTTGTAAATGTTTCATATGGATGTGATAAGTTTTGTTCGTATTGTATTGTTCCTTATACTAGAGGTAGAGAAAGAAGCAGAAGAAAAGAAGATATTTTATGTGAAGTAAATAGATTACTAGAAAAAGGTTATTTAGAAATTACTTTGCTCGGACAAAACGTAAATTCATATGGCAAAGATTTATATGAAGATTATGATTTTTCTAATCTTTTAGAAGATGTTGCTAAAACTGGTGTTAAAAGGTTAAGATTTTTAACTTCTCATCCTTGGGATTTTAATGACAAGATGATAGATGTTATTTCAAAATATGACAATATTATGAAATATATTCATTTACCAGTTCAAAGCGGTAGCGATTCAATTTTAAGATCAATGAATAGAAGATATACTTCTAAACAATATTTAGATTTAGTAAATAAACTAAAAGAGAAAATTCCAAATCTAGCTTTGTCTACGGATATTATTGTTGGCTTTCCAAATGAAAGTGATGAAGAGTTTGAAGATACTATTAAATTAGTAAAAGAAGTTAAATATGATAGTGCTTTTACTTTTATTTATTCACCACGAGTTGGAACTCCTGCAGCAAAGATTAAAGATAATGTTACTAGTAAAGAAAAAAGTATAAGATTTACTAGACTTGTAAAAGAATTGGAAAAAATTATTGAAGAAAAATCAAATGCGATGGTTGGCAAAGTTTTTGATGTACTAGTTGAGGGCGTCTCAAAAAAGAATAGCGATGTTTTATCAGGCTACAATCAAAACAATAAATTAGTGAATTTTAAAGGCGATCCGTCTTTAATTGGTAAAATTGTAAATGTGAAAATTATTGAATCTCATACTTATTCGCTTATTGGAGAGCTAGTCAGTGATGATTGAAAATTTTTTTGATGATATTAGAAATATAAAAAATGATATTCTTAATTTAGAAGTTTCAAAACGATATTTTGAATATATTGAACTCATCAAAAATAATAAGGAATTGCAGAACTTTTTTAAAGCTAAAAAGTATTATAAACAAAAAATGGTTTATAATGAATATAAAGAAAATGAGGCAAAATATAAAAAATACAAAACTAAATACGATGAATATTCAACCCTTATAAATAATCACCCTTTAATTATAAATTTTAAAAATATAAAAAAAGAAATCATTCTTTTAACTGATGAAATTAAGGATATATTAGTTTTATGATAATAGTTTTGCTCGGACCAACTTGTAGTGGAAAATCATCACTTGCAATAAAAATTGCAAGTTTTGTTAATGGAGTTATTGTTAATGCAGATCCATATCAAGCATATAAAGAACTTAATATCGGTGTTGCAAAACCAAGTGAAGAAGATTTTAAAAAAGTTAAACATTATTTATATAGTATTCAAAGTGTTGATGAACCACTTACAATTTATTCTTTTCAAAAAATATTTAGGAATTGCATAGATAATTTACTTAAAGAAAATATAAATATCGTTGTTGTATCCGGAAGTGGATTGTATTTAAAAAGTGCATTATATGATTATGATTTTGTACAATTTAAAGTAGATAATAAAGAAAAATACTTAAAGTTATCAAATGAAGAACTTTATCAAATGTTAATTCAAAGAGATAAGGAAACAGCTAATAAGATACATATTAATAATAGAAAAAGAATTATACATGCTTTAGATATATTAGATAATTTGCCAGATGGAGTTAATAAGATTGACTTTGAAAATAAGCAAAGTCATAAATGCATTTATGATAATGTACATTTTTTAGGATTGAATATCGATAGAGAAATCTTATATTCAAATATAAATAATAGAGTAGATGAAATGATTAAAAATGGTTTAAAAGATGAGGCTATTGATGTTTTTAAAAATCATCCTTCCACTCTTTCCTCTTTAACTGCTATTGGATATAAGGAATTTTTATTAAGGATTGTAGATAGTGAGATAATTAATCTTATTAAGAAGAATACAAGAAACTATGCAAAACGACAAATGACTTTTTTTAAAAATCAATTTGAAAATGTTGTTTGGTTTGATGATAGTTCAAAGTTATATGATTATGTAATTGAAAATTATGGAAGAAATATTTAAACGGAGTATTGATCTTATTGGAAGAGACAATTTTAACATTATAAAAAATCTTAAAATTTGTGTAATCGGCTTGGGCGGAGTTGGTGGCACTGCTTTAATGAGTCTTGTTAGAAGCTGTGTTTTAAATTTTTTATTAATTGATTTTGACAATGTATGTCTATCTAATTTAAATAGACAACTTTTTTATGATATAAATGATTTAAATAAAAGCAAAGTAGAAGTGTGTTTAAACAAATTAAAATTACTATCTCCTAATTGTAAGAGTGTTGGTATAAATACAACAATAAACGAAAATTTTGATTTTGATATTTTAAATGAATATGATTTTGTTATTGATGCAATTGATGATATAAAAGCAAAAAAATTATTAATAAAACATTGTTTAAATAATAAAATTAATTTTATTTCTTCTCTTGGAATGGGTAATAGATTATCTCCAGAAAATATAAAGATAGTTTCATTAAACAAAACTTTTAATGATCCGTTAGCAAGAAAACTTAGATATGAACTTAAAAAAGAAGGTCTTGATGCTTCAAAAGTTAAAGTTTGTTTTTCATCAAGTAATTATGAAAAAAGAGAGGAAGGAGTTGCCTCAATGATTTTTGCTCCTTCAACAGCGGGATTATTAATTGGATATTATGTTGTTAATTTCTTTATAGAAAAGTATAATAATCACTAACAAAAGAGGTTTACCATATGAAAAACATAATTGATATTGCAAAAAAACTTAATATTAACGAAGACGAGTTAATATTGTATGGTAATGATAAAGCTAAGATTAAAGAAGATTTTATTTTACAACATTCAAATAATAAAAAAGGAAAGTTAGTTTTAGTTACTGCCATTACACCTACAAAAGCTGGTGAAGGGAAGACTGCTACAACAATTGGTTTAGTTGATGGACTAAATAAAATTGGAAGAAAGGCTATGGCTTGTTTAAGAGAGCCTTCATTAGGACCAGTTTTTGGTCTAAAAGGTGGTGCTGTTGGTGGTGGAAAAGAAACAATAGAACCACAAGAAGACATTAATTTGCATTTTACAGGTGATCTACATGCATTAACTTCCTCAATAGATTTAATAAGTGCAATTATCGACAATCATATTTTTATGGGGAACGAATTAAAAATAAACCCAGATAAAATATTATGGAAAAGATCGCTTGATATTAACGATAGAACTTTAAGAAATATAAGAATTGGAATTGGCGATAAAAACGGAGTAGAAAGAAATGACTCTTTTTGTATTACTGTTGCTAGCGAACTTATGGCTATTTTGTGTTTAGCAAAAGACAAAAATGATTTTAAAACTAGATTAGAAAATATCATTGTTGCATACAACTTTAATGATGAGCCAGTTTATTTAAAAGATTTAAAAATTTCTAATGCAATAATGAAATTAATGAAATATGCTTTGCTTCCTAACTTAGTACAAACTTGTAATGAAAATCCAGTTTTAGTTCATGGTGGCCCTTTTGCTAATATTGCACATGGATGCAATTCTCTTATCGCAACAAATCTGGCTCTAAATATTTCTCCTCTTGTTGTAACAGAAGCTGGTTTTGCTTCAGATTTAGGAGCTGAGAAATTTTTAGATATAAAATGCAGAGTTGGAGATTTTAGCCCAGATGTTATTGTTTTAGTTGCAACAATTAGAGCTTTAAAGATGCATGGTGGAGTTGATTTTGATTCTTTAGGAAAAGAAAATGTTGAGGCACTTGAAATTGGAACTGCTAATCTTAAACAACATGTAGAAAATTTGAAATTATATGGAGTTCCGGTAGTAATTGCTATTAACCACTTTGCAACAGATCATCAAAGCGAAATAGATTTTCTAAAACAATGGTGCATAAAAAATACTTATCAATATTCATTCTTAGATTCATTTATTAAGGGAGCAGATGGTGCTGTTGATTTAGCTAGTAAAGTTTGTGAAATGCTTGATACAAAAAAACCAAACTTTAGATTTTTATACGAATTAAATCAAAGTATAGAAGATAAGGTTTCAACTATTTGTCATAAAATTTATCACTGTAGAAATATTAATTATACTAGTCAAGCATTTGAAAAAATAAAAGAAATAGAAAAATTAAATAAGACCAATTTACCTATTTGCATTGCGAAAACCCAAAATTCTTTTTCTGATAATAAAAATTTATTGAATGCTCCTAGAGATTTTGATGTAACTGTAAGAGATGTTTCTCTATCAAACGGTGCTGGTTTTATTGTAGTTTATTTAGGTAATATTTTAACTATGCCAGGATTACCAAAGATTCCAAATGCCGTTTTAATGGAGGATGAAAATGATTAATTTTAAATATGATTTACATGACATTGTCGAAATGAAAAAGTTACATCCTTGTGCTAGTAGATGTAAGTATTTTCAAATCGTTAGAATGGGAGCTGATATAAAGATTCGTTGTTTGGGGTGTGGGAATTATATTATGTTTCCAAGAGAAGAATTTGAAAAGAAAGTTCGAAGAAAAATAGATAGTTACGAATCAAAATTTTTGGAAAAATAAAAAATTAAGACCGACTTATTTATAAAGGAGGTCTTTTTTGTTAGAAGCAGTAAATATAACTAAAATAATTAAAAGTACAAACTCTATAATTTTGAAAAATGTTTCTTGTAAATTTTTAGATACAGGTCTTTATTTTATTTGCGGAAAGTCTGGAAGTGGCAAATCAACGTTGCTAAATATTTTATGTAATATTGATCATGAATATGATGGCGGTGTTTATTTTGAAAACAAAAAAATAAAAAAGAATTCTCATGTATTAGATAAAAGCTTTTCAATTTCGTTTCAAAATTTTAATTTAATCGAAGAATTAACAGTATATGAAAATTTATTACTACAAAATATTAAACTTGGAATTAAGACAAGCAAAAATATTGATGAATTGCTGCATAAATTTAATTTAAATAATATAAAGGATAAAAAAATATCTCAAATTTCTGGAGGCGAAACTCAAAGAGTTTCTATAATTAGATCTTTATTAAAAGATCCTGACATAATTTTTTTAGATGAACCTACTGGAAGTGTTGATAGTGTGAATGCCGAAATTATTTTTAAAATGCTAAAAGAATTATCTTTAAAAAAATTAGTTATTGTTGTTTCGCATGATTTGGAATTAGTTAATAAATATGCTGATTTTATTTATTACTTAAAAGATGGTGAGATTCAAAATAAAGAATTATTTAATTTAAATTGTATTTCGTCTTCAGAAATTAAAAAAGTAAAGAAAGAAAAGAATATTAATAAAAAAGAGTTTTCTAAAATTGCAGGAAAAATTTTTACAAATACTTTTCATAATGTAGGTATTTTCATTACTTTAATGATATCGTTTGTGATTTCTTTAGCTTTGGTATTATTAAATGAATCTTTTGACATATTGGATAATAATATTCAAAATTTGTATTTTAATTGTAATTATTATTCTATTTCAAAGAAAATTAATGTTAGCGAAAATAAAAATTTAAGCTTTGTTCAAGTTGTAAGACCAGAAGAAAACGAATTACAAAGCATGGTTGAGCTTAATGATTGTTACGTTGATGTATCTTTTGATTATATATTTAATTCATGCTCACTTTACATTAATAATAATGAAGTATTTGAAACAGTAATTTTTGAACCTTATTTTGATTCTGAGAGTCAAGATTTCTTTTGCAATGAATGTTTTAATCAATCAATAGGTAAGTCTAATATCGAAATAACAATAAATTTTGAACTTAATTACAATATTGAGGGTGAGACATTAACAAACTCTATAAATAAAAATTATTATTTTAGTAACCTTAATATTAAAAAAGATGTTCATCTTATAAATATTCCTGTTATTTATTATCCTTATGTTAAAGTAAAAAATGACTTTGCTAAGATAAAGTGTAATGAAAATGGAGGGGTAACATCAAATGTATATAAATATATTAAAAATAGTGAAAATAATAGTGATATTAGTTCATATAAGTTAGTTGCATTTGAAAGAAATTTTAATAGATTAGAATTATCTCCAGAATCAAATGAAATATACATCTTAGAAAACAGAGTTTTAGATTCGTGGAAAAGTTTTAAGGATCTAATTTTATCAAGCTGTAGTTTCGTTTTGATTTTTAATATTATTTCTTATATTGGCGCTTTTTGTGTTTTAGGATTTTCGATATTTTCAAGAATATTATTTAATAAAAAGAATATAGCTATTTTAAAAGTTATTGGTTTTAAGGATGAAAATATATTAAATTCCATAAAAAGCGAAGTTCTTAAACCTATAATAATTTCAATATTTTTCAATATTGGTTTGATTATTTGTTTTTTTAGTTTTGTAAAGTATTTTTTACCTATAAAAATCAACGATTATTTAAACACTAATTTATTTATTATAATAGCTTTTATTTTTATTGGATTTTTAATAATTATCGAATTTTTCTTTGCAGTTTATAAATCGTATTTAAAAAAAGTAAACATTAAAAAGGAGCTTAATTCGCAATGATTAAAATAGACAAGTTAATAAAAAAATATCCAGGTTTTGCAGTAAATATTAAAGATATATTAATAGATAAGCCTGGAATATATTCTTTTTTTGGAAAATCTGGGAGCGGAAAGACTACCATTTTAAATATATTGGGTTTACTTGATATTAATTTTGAAGGTAATTTAACGATATTTGATAAGAATATTAAATCTCTTAGCGAGGAAGAATTATTAAATTTTAGAAGAGAAAATATATCATATATACATCAAAAGCCTTTATTAATTAATGAGTTAAATTTATTAGAAAATGTTACTTTAAATATAGATAAAAATAATATTGATTATAACTATCTTTCATTATTCTTAGAAAGAAACGACTTATTAAAAAGCAAAAAAACATTATGCAAAAATTTAAGTGGTGGAGAGAAACAGCGTGTATGCTTTATTAGAGAATTTTTATTAGGGAAAAAGATTCTAATTTTAGATGAGCCTACGTCAAATTTAGATCAAAAAACAAAAAACGATCTAATAAGCCAATTAGTTGAATATAGTAAAAATCATATAGTTATTTTAGTTTCACATGATTATGAAACTATTGAAAAAATTTCAGACGAAATTTTTTACTTAAATGACGGAAATATTACAAAAAAGATAAAAAAAGAGTGCAAATCTAAAGCGGATTCTAAGTTTAAATTATTTATTAATGCTAAAAAACATTTAAATCCAGGTTTCTATTTTAAATATATAAAAAATTTATTTAAAAATAGAAAAATTCGTAACATGTTATCGTTTATGATGATTTTCTTATCTTTTATTTCGTTTGTTTTTATATTTATATTAAGTGACAATGTTAGTTCAATTTTAAAATATAATTTTTCTCAATATTATAAAGAAAATGAAATAATCTTAGAAAGACAAGATAAAATTAGTAATGAAATTTATAAAAAAGATTCAGTCAAAGAATATGAAATATTTGATTTATTTAATAGCTATAAAGATTATATTGATTCGTTTAGTTATGTTTATACAAACAATTTTGATACATTTTTTAAAGATAACAATGAATTAAGAATTAATTATAAAAATAGAAGCCAAAAATTAAGCAAATATAGCATGCAAAACCTCAATGAATTTGTTTTAACAAAATACATTAAAGACACTACTTACTTAACTAAAAAATCTAACTTAAAAAATGATGAAATAATTATATCTATTGATAATGAACTGCTTAAAGAAATTTGTAGCGTTTTATCAATAAAACAAAGTTTTTCGACATTATTTAATTATATAAAGGTAAATGATTTATATTTATCATTTTTTATTAAAAATATGGATTGGCAGTATGAAGATGAGCAGCTTTTTAAACTAGTTGGATTTCTTGTTGAAACTGAAAATAATATTTACCATTCAAACGAATTTTTTAATGAATACGTTTTTGAAACGATGATGAAACTTCCTTCTTCAATTTATGATGAAGTATATGATAAACCATGGTATCTTAAAAAGAATTTGGTAATTAATTTAAAAGAAAACGGTGAAAAGCTTTTTGAAAATTATTATATTGATAAAAACTTAAATTCTTTTGTATTTAAAAAAGCTAGTAAAGATGTATTTCCTTTAAATTATAAAAATTTTAATTATAAATATTTAGTTTATAAAAATTACGATAAATTTGATTATGACATAGCAAAAACATTATCAAACAATGGATATGACAAATATTATTTTACTAATGTTGGTGGATATATGTCATTTGGAAATTCTTTAATATCGGGTTTTATTAATGACATATATTTAACAAGTAATAAAAACAATTTAGAAATAATTATTGATCAAATTACAACAAATAATAATGAAAATGGGTATTTTGATGTTAGCACTTTATCAAATTCAATTTATGGTGGTCTAAATTCGATAGAAGATCAAACTTTAAAATACAAATACTTAAACGCCTGTGATAGTGAATTTTATAATCAAATTGTTATATCAAAAGAATTAGCAGAAAAATTAGAAGTTGAAGTTGATGATGAGATATTTTTTGCTTCTAAAGATGGAAACGGAAATTTAAATGATGGAACAATTTTAATATCAAATATAATTGATGAGAAGGGCTATTACATATACGGAAACCATTCTTGGTCCTATTCTTTTTTTCTTAGTGTGCTAGGTGTAGATTACACAAAATTAATTCCTTATTCAATTGTAGTTACAATTGACGAAAACGAAAATTTAGAAAATACATTAAATGTCTTTAGGAATAATTTTAAAAATTTTGATGTTTATTCTCCTTTAAACGATATAAACAAAGAAATCGATTCTTTATTAATGATGTTTGAAATAATTTTATTATGCTTTTGTTTATTTTGTTCGATAATATCGGTTGTTTTATTAATCTTTGTTGCTAAAACTTTAATTAGAGAGTGCAAAGATGATATAACGATTTTGTTTATTTTTGGTTATCATAAAAAAGACAGCATAAAAATCTTTAAATATTATATTTTGTTTTTACTATTATCGTCTTTTGTTTTAATATCAGCATTTTCTGTTTTTATAAATTATTTTATTTCAAGTGTTATTTGTTCGACACTTAATGTGAATTATTACCCTCCTTTTAATTTTGTATATCTTTTCTATTTACTAGCATTACTTTTAATTTCGTATTTTTTCTCAACAATATATTTAGAAAAAGAACTCAACAAAATAGAACCTACCGAAGTTATTAAAACCATATAAAATTAACATTATATTTTATTTATTATAAAATATAGTATACAATTTTAACGTTGCAGAAAAGGAGAATTGTTATGGATAAGGTTTGCACAGGCAAGGTAAAAATGTTTAATGCACGAAAAGGATATGGTTTTATTCATTATGAAAACGAGAAAGATGTATTTTTTCATTACTCAAACATAATTGATGATAGCGAATTTAAAGCTTTAAAAGCAAATGATGAAGTTACTTTTGAGTTAGAAGAAACCGATCGTGGATTAAGAGCAAAAAACGTTAAAAAAATTTAGGTGATTATTAGTGAGTTTAAAAGCTGGAATTGTTGGATTACCAAATGTTGGAAAATCAACGCTGTTTAATGCTATAACAAATTCTCATGTTGAGGCTGCAAATTATCCTTTTGCTACAATTAATCCAAATGACGGAGTTGTTCCTGTTAAAGATAAAAGATTAGATTTTTTATCTTCTATTTTTAATCCTAAAAGAAAAATTTATACGACTGTTGAATTTTATGATATAGCTGGTCTTGTTAAAGGCGCTTCTAAAGGCGAGGGATTAGGAAACAAATTTTTATCACACATTAGAGAATGTGATATTATTGTTCATTTAGTAAGATGTTTTGATTCAAAAGATGTAATTCATGTCGAAGATAGTGTTGATCCTATAAGAGATATAGAAATTATTAATTTAGAATTAATACTAGCTGATTTAGAAACTTGTTGTAATAGAATTGGAAAGGTTGAAAACAAGGCTAGAGTTTCAAAAGATAAAGAAGCTATTTTTGAAATGAACATTTTGTCAAAGGTAAAAGATGCTTTAGAAAAAGGTATATCTATAAGAAAATTAAATTTTGCCGATGATGAGAAAAAATATGTTCAAAAAACAATGAATTTTTTAACTGCAAAACCTGTGATTTATGTTGCAAATGTTTCGGATTCTGATTATTCAGATATAAATAATTGCAAATATTATTTAGATGTTAAAAACTTTGCTGATAAAGAAAATAGTGATTGTGTATACATAAGTTGCGAAATCGAATATGAAATTTCACAACTTAAAGAAGAAGAAAAAGCAGAATATTTTAATATGCTTGGCATTGAAGAATCCGGTTTAAATACTTTAATTAGTAAAACTTATAGTTTATTAAATCTTTCTACATTTTTTACTGTTGGAGAAGATGAGTGCAGAGCATGGACTTTTGTTAATGGAATGACTGCTCCACAATGTGCAGGAATTATTCATAGTGATTTTCAAAAAGGCTTTATTAGAGCTGAAGTTTATTCTTATGAAGATTTTGTTGTATATAAATCTGAAGCTGCTTTAAAAAATGCAGGTAAAATTAGAATTGAAGGAAAAGATTACTTAGCAAAGGATGGAGATATTTTCTTCTTTAGGTTTAATGTATGATTAGAATTGGCTTTGCAAAAGATATTCATCAATTAGAAGAAGGCGATTATTTGTTGTTAGGAGGAATAAAAATTCCATCCAAAAATAGAATAATTGCACATAGTGATGGAGATGTAGTTTTACATGCTGTTTCAGAGAGCTTACTTGGTTCTCTATCTTTAGGAGATTTAGGGACTTATTTTCCTCCTGAAGATGATAAATATAAAAATTATAGTTCAATAGAAATAGTTAAATTTTGTTATGATTTAGTAAAAAAACAAGAATATAGAATTAATAATTTAGATATTTCTATTGAATTAGAAAAAACCAAATTGAAGCCTTATATTTTAGATATGAGAAAAAGTATTTCTAAAATCTTAGATATTAATATAAATCAAGTAAGTATTAAAGCAATGACTAATGAGAAAATGGATGCAACTGGGAGTGGTAAAGCAATTGTTGCATATTGTGTATGTTTGGTAGGTGATAAGTATGAATAAAAAAGTTAGAGTAAGATATGCTCCAAGTCCAACAGGTTTTTTACATATAGGTGGTGCTAGAAGTGCTCTATTTAATTACTTATATGCAAAAAAGTTTAATGGAGATTTTGTTTTTAGAATTGAAGATACTGATATAGAAAGAAATATTGAAGGTGCTGAGTATTCACAACTTCATGATTTAATATGGCTTGGTATTATTCCAGATGAATCAATTGAAAATCCTAATCCTAAATATAAATACTATCGTCAAATGGAAAAATTGGATATTTATAAAAAATATGCTTACGAATTAGTTGAAAAAGGTTATGCATATGAATGTTTTTGTAGCGAAGAGGATTTAGAAAAATCAAGAATAGAACAAGAAGAAAGAGGCATAACTTCGTTTAAGTATGATAGAAGATGTTTGAACTTAAGCGAAGAAGAAAAAGAAGCACTAAGAAAAAAAGGCATTAAGCCATCTATTAGACTAAGAGTTCCAGATGATAAAAAAATTGTATTTAATGATTTAGTAAGAGGTGAAGTCAGTTTTAATTCAAATGACTTTGGCGATTTTGTTATTTTGAAGTCTAATGGAATTCCTACATATAATTTTGCTGTTGTTATAGATGATCACATTATGGATATTACTCATGTTTTAAGAGGAGAAGAGCATTTAAGTAATACACCAAAACAATTATTTATCTATGATTATTTTGGTTGGGAAGCTCCACAATTTGGGCACATGACAATTATTATTAATGAGAACGGAAAAAAATTATCAAAAAGAGATAATAATATTGTTCAATTTGTATCTCAATATAGAAAAATGGGCTTTTTGCCACAAGCTATTTTAAATTTCCTTTTATTACTTGGTTGGACTCCAGAAGATAATAAAGAAATATTTACTCTTTCTGAAATGTGTTCATGTTTTGATCCTTCTAGATTAAGTAAATCTCCAAGCATGTTTGATAATAAAAAATTATATTGGATGAATTCTCACTATATTAAGACTCTAGATAATGAAAAGTATTTTGAATTTATATTGCCTTTTATTAAAGAAAATAAAAATTTAGCTAATAAGACCGAGGATGAATTAAAAAATATTTCATTGGTATTTAAAAATGAAATTTTATATGGAGAACAAATTAATTCTTTTATAGACGAAGTGTTTAATAAAGCAAAATTAAATGATGATCAAAAAGCTTTTGTAAATAGCGAACTTTCTCAGAGAGTCCTTACATTTATTGAAGAAAAAATCAAAAGCACAAATGATTTAAAATTTGATAAAGATTCATTTAAAGCTTGGATTAATGATGTAATTTTAAATACACAAGCAAAAGGAAAAAATTTATATATGCCAATTAGATTGTCACTAACTGGTTGTGAACATGGAATTGAGATGTATAACATATTTAACTTGCTTGGAAAAGACGAGGTTTTGAAACGAATTAGAGAGGAACTGCAATGAAATTAGAAGACAAAATTAAAAATTTATTACTCGAGATATTATCTAATTTAAATATTGAAGCTAATATTAATGATATAGAAGTTGTTTCAACAAAAGATAAACAACACGGAGATTTAACAAGCAATGTTGCTTTAAAATTTTCTAAGAAAAGCGGAAAAAATCCTAGAGATTTTGCAAATAGCATTATTTCTAGTTTAAACTGTGATGAAATTTCTAAAGTAGAAATAGCTGGTCCAGGATTTATTAATATTTTTTTAAAACAAGATGCTTTATCTGATGTTATTGATAAAGTATTAAAAGAAGGATCAAATTTTGGTCAACAAGAAGAAAAAGATATTGTTTATAACATTGAGTATGTAAGTGCTAATCCTACAGGAGATTTACATTTAGGCCACGCAAGAGGCGCTGCTCTTGGTGATTCTTTATCAAGAATATTTAAAAAAGCTGGATATAAAGTTATTAGAGAATTTTATGTCAATGATGCTGGCGCACAAGTAACAAACTTAGCAAAATCTTTAAAATCTAGATATTTAGAATTATTTAATATTTCTTATCCAATTCCAGAGGATGGATATTTAGGTGAGGATGTTAAAGAAATTGCAAAATTGATTAAAGAAGAATACGGCGATAAATATAAAAAAACAAGCGATGAAGAAGATATTCAATTTTTTAAAGAATATGGAATTGAAAAAGAATTAGAAAAACTTAAAAAAGACTTAAAAGAATTTAGAGTTGAGTTTGATAAATATTCTTTTGAGACTAAGATAAGAGAAAATAACTCTGTTGAACATTTAATTGAAAAGATGAAAGATTATGTTTATGTAAGCGATGGTGCTACATTTTTAAAAACGAGTGATTTTCTAGATGACAAAGATAGACCTATTATTAAAAGTAATGGTGACTATACTTATTTTTTGCCTGATATTGTATATCATTTGGATAAATTATCAAGAAATGCAGACTTTTTGATAGATATTTTAGGAGCAGATCATCATGGTTACATTAATAGAATGAAGAGTGCTTTGATGATGAATGGCTATAGCAAAGATGCATTAGAGGTTGAATTAATTCAAATGGTTAGATTAATTAAAAACGGCGAAGAAGTAAAAATGTCTAAAAGACTTGGTAATGCAATTAAAATGCGTGACCTTGTAAATACAGTTGGTGTTGATGCATGTAGATATTTCTTTGTAAATAGAGCTGCTAGCCAACATTTAGATTTTGATTTAGATATTGCATTAGCAAGTAATTCTTCAAATCCAGTTTATTATTCACAATATGCTTTTGCTAGAATTTCTTCATTATTATTAAATTCAAAGATTGAATTAAATAATAAGTATGATTTATTAATAAATGATAATGAACTTGAGTTAATGAAAATACTTAATAATTATGATAAAATAATAGTCGATGCTTTTAATGAAAGAGCACCATATAAGATTTGTAATTATTTATATAATTTTGCTTCGAAGATTCATGAATATTATTCAAAAGTTAGAATCTTAGATGAAAATAATAAAGAGTTATCTGGTGCTAGACTTACTTTGCTAAAAGCGTGTTCAATTGTATTAAAAGATGCTTTAAGTTTAATTGGAGTAAATGCTCCAGAGAAAATGTAGGAGGATATAAAAATGGGTGGCAATATTACATTAATTGATGAAACTTATAATTATTTATTAAATTCAAAAGAAAAGAAATCATTTTCAGAGATTTGGAATCATTTATGTAATGATACAAATTTAGTTGCTGAAGAGAAAAAGAGCGATGCAACATATAAATCAAAATTTTATACAGCTTTAACTCTTGATTCTCGTTTTGTATTTTTAAGTGGAAACACATGGGATTTAAGAGATAGACAAACTTTTGACGTTGTTAAAAATATTATGAATTTGGAAATGGCTTATTCAGATACCGATGTTGATCCAAATGAAGATAAAGACGATGACGAGGACTATAATAGTTCTAGTGAAATTGTTGATTTATAATTTAAGGTTGGTTTTTATTATTTTATAATAATAGTAAATATAAAGGAGAATTTATGGGATTAGTTAATATGAAAGATATGCTTGAAAAAGCAAGACAAGATCACTATGCAGTTGGTCAATTTAATATTAATAACTTAGAATGGACAATTGCTATTTTAGATGAAGTTCAAAAACTTAACGCACCAGTTATATTAGGTGTTTCTGAAGGAGCAGCTAAATATATGGGTGGTGTTGATGTTATTGTTGGTATGGTTAAAGGTTATATGAAAGATGCTAATATTACCGTTCCAGTTGCATTACATGTTGACCACGGTTCAAGTTTTGATTTCTGTAAAAAAGCTATTGATGCTGGATTTACAAGTGTTATGATTGATGCTTCTAAACACGAACTTGAAGAAAATATTAGAATTACAAAAGAAGTAGTTGATTATGCTCATGCTCATGGTGTTACTGTTGAAGCAGAATTAGGACATGTTGGTGGTCAAGAAGATAATGTTGTTTCACAAGGCGTTTTATATGCTGATCCAAATGAATGTGTTAAATTAGTTAATGAAACTAAGATTGATGCTCTTGCTCCAGCACTTGGAAGTGTTCATGGACCATATCATGGAGAACCTAAATTAGGATTTAAAGAAATGGCTGAAATTGCCGGTCTTGTAAAAATGCCTCTTGTTTTACATGGTGGTAGCGGAATTCCAGATTATCAAATTAAGAAAGCTATTGAATGTGGCACATGCAAAATTAATGTAAATACTGAATGTCAAATGGCTTTTACAAAAATTGTAAGAGAAGTAGTTGCTAAAGACAGCGAAGTATACGATCCAAGAAAAGTAATTGGCCCTGGCAAAGAGGGAATTAAAGAAGTTGTCAGAGAAAAATGCGAGATTTTTGGTTGCATTAACAAAGCTTAAGTATAATTTTTTTAAAAGGGCCATTTTGGCCCTTTTATTTTTCTATATATAATTTGGAGGTAAAATATGTTTGAAAAAGAATTAAAAGATATGATCTTTATTGCAAAAAAGGCTTCTAGTTTATTAGTAGATTATTATAACAAACATGTAGAAGTTGAAATTAAAAGTGATAATTCTCCAGTCACTATTGCAGATAAAGAGTCAAATAAATTAATTACAACTTATTTAAAGGAAAAATATCCTACTTATGCTTTTTTATCTGAAGAAGATAAAGATGATTTAAACAGACTAAACAATGATTTAGTTTTTATTATTGATCCTTTAGATGGAACTGAAGATTTTATTAAACATACAGATCAATTTGCTATTAACATTGCTTTATCTTATAAACATGAAGTTGTAGTTGGTGTCATAGCAGTTCCATTTTATAAGAAAATATATTATGGATTGAAGGATTCTGGTGCTTTTGTTATAGAAGGTGATACTACTAAAAGAATTTCTGTATCAAACAAAACTGAAGACTTAACTTGTTTAACAAGTGTTTTCCATTTTAATGAAAAAGAAAAAGAACTTATAGCTAAACACTCCGATAAAATAAAAAACGTTGCAAAATGTGGTTCTTCTTATAAAGCTTGCTTAATAGCAGAGGGGAAAGCTGAGCTTACATATAGACTTCAACCAGGAACAAAAGAGTGGGATACTGCACCTTTTGAAATAATTGTAAAAGAAGCGGGTGGTGTAGTATTAAAACCTGATTTTACACCAATGAAATATAATAGAGAAGATGTTTATAATAGAGAAGGTTATATTATAGCAAACAAGAAAGAGAATATATTATTATGAAAAATATTAAGGTTTTGCAGTGTTTTTTAGTTACATTTCTTTTAACTAGCTGTGGCGGAAATATTTCCGGTAGCCAAACAAATACAAGTGAAATGACCGATGAAACAACCTCTGTTGTCGATTCAAGTTTATCAACAAGTAGTTTTGATACTACATCAGAAAATGAAGAACCAATTAATTTTAGCATTATTGGATTAAATGATTTTCATGGTAGTGTAAATGAAAAAATTAGTTCTTATGGTTATTATGAATATGGTCTAGGAAAATTGTCTACTTTTATAAAACATGAGAGAAACGAACAAACTTCTTTTGTAATTTCTTCAGGAGATATGTGGCAAGGCAGTATTGAATCAAATGAAAATCGTGGTAAGTTTGTAACTGAAGCTATGAATTTAATGGGATTTGATTCGATGACACTTGGAAATCACGAATTTGATTGGGGCACAGAAATTATTCAAAGTAATGCAGAATTAGCAAATTTTCCAATTCTAGCTGCTAATATTATTGATGAAAAAGACAAACTAAGTAATATTAAATCTTCTGCACTTATTGAAAAAGATAATGTAAAAGTTGGTGTTATTGGTATTATTGGAAGTAACGTTTACTCTTCAATTACTGCTACAATGACGGAAGATTTAATTTTTGATGAAGAATCTAAATATGTTATTGAAGAAAGTGAAAAATTAAGAGAACAAGGAGCTAATTTTATAATTCTTTCCATTCACTTAGGTGCTGCTGATTTTTCTTCTAATTTAATTAAGTCTATTGTTTCTTCTGACATAGATTTAGTTTTAGCTGGTCATAGTCATAGAGAAGAAGTCGAAGAATTTTATGATAATGATTTTAATGTTATTCCGGTTTTAAATGCTATCTGCAATGGAGAGGCTTTTAGCAAAGTTGAAGTACAATTTGATCCTAAAAAACAAGAGTGCGAAATACTTAATTATGATGTTTATTCTTTTGATGATGTAGAATATACAAGTTTAGAAGAAGACCCTGAAATATATGAATTATATAAAAGTAAATATGATGTCGATGATTTAAAAAATGAAGTAGTAGGACGAGCAAATGGCTATTTTACTTCCACTTCTAATTTACCAGTTATGGCTGCTCAAGCAATGTATGAAAAAATTAGTGAAGAATTTGCTCAGTATGATATCAAAGGCTCCGTTCACAACCAAGCTAGAGCAAATTTAGAGAGTGGTGAAATTTTATATGATGATATATACACTTCGTTTCCTTTTGAAAATGAAATTCTTATAGTTGAAGCCGATAAACATTATATTTATGATTTAGCATCCACTTCAAATAGATATTTTAATATCGGTTTTGATGTAAATGATATTAGTGATGAAACATTTTATTTTGCTGGAATCGATTATGTTATATTAAAAGATTTCGATACTAGTGAGTGTATAAAAACTGGTTTATTTATAAGAGACATTATAGTTGATTACATAAAAAAAGTCGGAACAATTAATAGTTCCGACTATTATTAATCTTCATCAAGTCTAACCGCGATTACTCCTGGAACTTCTTCCATTAATATAACTTCTATTCCATCGCTTAATGTAGAATTAATAAGACCGCAGCCTTTGCAAGCTCCGCTTAATTTTACATAAACGATTCCGTTTTCATAACGAGAAAATTCTAAGTCGCCACCATCTCTTTGAATGAATGGTTTTATTTTATTTAGCGTTTTCTTGATTTCTATAATTGTTTCATCTTTTGTCATACCTAAAATATTATTAGTTTTTATTTCTAAATTATCAAATATTTTGATTATAATTTTTTATAGATATGTTATTTATTTTATTTATATTCAATTGAGAAGGAACAAGTATGATATTGTATTTTAGTGGTAGTGGAAATTCAAAATTTGTAGCAAAATATTTAGCAATTTTACTTAAAGACGAAGTTATTTCTTTAAATAAAATTATAAAAGAAAATTTGTCTTTGGATTTAATCTCTAATAAGCCTTATGTTTTTGTTTGTCCAATATATGCTTGGAGATTTCCATCAAGAATAGAGAATTTAATTAAAAACTCTAATTTAAGAGGAAATAATAACTTTTACTTTATAGCAACCATGGGATTAAATTGTGGTAATGCGGATAAATATTTAAAGAAAATAACAAAATCTAAAAATAAAAACTATATGGGTTTTGGTAAAATTATCATGCCAAATAATTATCTTATTTCAGATAAGCCTGAAAGCAGTGAAAATATTAAGAAAATTATACAAAATGCTATTCCATCGATTGAAACTTTTGCTAATAAAATAAGTAATAATGAAATAATTAAATACGAAAAAAGAGAGTTTTTTGGTTTTTTAAAATCATCCTTTATAAATTATCTTTTTAACAAATTTTTTGTTAATGGAAAAAACTTAGTTGTTGATGAAAATTGTATTAAATGTGAAAATTGTATTAAATCGTGTCCTCTTAACAATATTTCTCTTGTAAATGGTAAAATCAAAATTTCAAATAATTGTATGTTTTGTTTATCTTGTTTAAATAATTGTCCTAAAAATGCAATTACTTTTATGGGCAAGAAAAACGGAACTTATTCTTGTCCAAGTGTTGAAGATTTCTTAAAAAAGTAAGTTAATCTTTATTGTTTATTCCTCTTTTTGAGACATTCATTTAAATAAAAAAAGTCTTAAATAAGATTTATAATTTTTGCAAAATGGTATGTACCCCTTTTTTTGGACTAAAAATTAAACCGATTTTGAACATACCATTTTTCTATAATCAATTGGCGACATCCAGTTAGTTTTCGATTTAATACGTTCTTCATTATAATACTTAATATAATTTC
>JADIMN010000010.1 GCA_017694735.1 Candidatus Alectryobacillus merdavium | reverse complement strand
TTAATCCTTTTAATCTATCACTTCTTATACTCATCCATAAATCCTCTTTCATATAAACTCCTTTAGTATCAACTAAAGAAGTGTACATTTTTCGCCGTGATTTATGTACATTTTATATCCGTGATTAACAGATATAACTGCTTTCTCCTGGCTTTTTGTATCTATAATGTTTGGATTCACATATTACTCCCGCATATTTTCTACACCTATAAACATATTCAGCTGACATTATCACACCATATTTTCTTTTTAGAAACGCTGCTAACCAACGATAACCGTGAGCTTTATGTTTGTTGGACTCTTCTTTAATGAATTCAACATCCTTTATCCTCTGGGTATGTCTTTCAGATGGATGAAGTTTTCTATATTTCCATTTATAATATCCACTTCGATTCACATCCATGACATTACAAAGTAATGAAATAGGATATTGTTTAGAAAATTCATCTAAGACTTCGTATTCAAGTCTTTGATAGTAACGTATTCCTTTTTTGAACCAACTCCTTTCACTTGATACCCTTTTTTTAATCGGGCAACCTCCAATTTGAGTTTAAGATTCTCTAGTTCGAGCTCTTCTTCTTTAGTTTTATTTTTCTTTAGATGTAATCCAGATAAATGATTTCCTTTTCCTGGGTGTTTTGCCTTTCCTGTTTGACTTTTTAATCCTTCAATCCCAAATTCCAAATATGCTTTTTTCCATTTTCTGAACGTCGAACCAGCAATTCCATATTTATCCGCTGTTTTGCGATAAGATGGTCGCTTGTCGTTTAAATATTCAAGCACTATAGCTTCTTTTTCTTCTGGAGTTCGCATTACATTTTTCTTTTTTGTTCGCATTATAAAACCTCCTTTTAATAGAATAACAAAGAAAAAAGTGGATGGGTGTTTTTTTACCCTTGTCCACTTTTATCCTAGCACTCCATTATAGCCTTCTTTTTTTACATTATTTTAGTAAGTTCAATTTGATATCTTTCAAAATTTTCCTTCATAAATTTGTATAATTCTCTCTTGTTTTTAGAAACAACATACAAACAAGAACCAGAACCAGTCATACCAACGAGTGAAAATCCATAATCAGCAATTAATATATGTTTGATTTTTTCAATAACTGGAAGTAATTTTTTTGCTGGTTTATATAAATCATTGGCTGCTTCTTTTTTAAATTCTTTAAATTTTCCATTTTCATATAATTTCATTAATTTTTGATAATCAATTCTTTTTCTTTTTTCTTTTTCTTCGCCTTCGCTTTTTTCTAATTCGAGTAGTTCATCATATTTTTGATAAACCTCTTTAGTAGATAATCCTTCATGAGGTTTAATCAATAATACATAATATTTAGAATATTTTTCTATTAAGGTAATTTTATCCCCAATTCCTTCACATAAAGCCATCTTATTTTCCAAAAAGAAAGGTACATCAGAACCAATTTTTTTAGCTATTTTTACTAATTCTTGTTTTGTAGCTGGTAATTTTAATAATTTAACAATTCCTAAAATAACTGCAGCAGCATCACTAGAACCACCACCTAAACCAGCAGAGATAAATAATCTTTTATAAATAGTAATTCTAAATTGTTCTTTAAAATTATATTTTTCTCTTAATAAATCTATTGCCATGGATACTAAATTAAATCTATCGCCATGTAATTCTAACGCATCACAAGTAACAAAAGATTCAGTAGAATTTTTCAATACTTTAATTTCAATAGTATCATGAATACTAAGTGGTGCAATTAATGATCTTAAATTGTGATATCCATCACTTTTTCTATTTAATATTTCTAAAGTTAAATTTATTTTTCCAAATGCTTTTACTAACATACTTAAAATATTATCATTTTTTTAGTTCAAGATAAATGTTTAGTAAATCTTCTTTGCTTAAATCTTCGCTTCTTGCTTCTAGATTCACATTATTTATCTTTAAAACTTCTAAAATTTCTTCCTTTCTATATTTTTTTGATAAATTATTTATTAATGTTTTTCTTCGTGAATTAAAACAAATTAATAAAAAATTATAAAAATCTCTTGCGTCAAAATCGTATTTCTTATTACTTGTTAGAGTAAACACAGTGCTAGAAATATGAGGTTTTGGCACAAAAACTTCCTTAGATACATTAAAATTAAAAGTTACATCAAATACTAATTTTAATAATATTGAAATAGGAGTCTTCTCATCTTTGTTTTTACTAACAACTATTCTATTGTAAGCGTCTTGTTGAATCATTAAAACGATTTGATCGATATTTTTATAATTTAATATTAATTTAAGTAAAATTTCGCTTGTAATATAATAAGGTACATTTCCAATTACATAATTATAAGAGGAAATATCTAATTTTAAAAAATCTTTATTAAAAATATTTAAGTTTTGCATGGAATTTTTTAATTTATTAAAATAAAATTCATCAATTTCAACGCAATAAAAATTATCTTTGTACTTATTAAATAATTTATATGTTAATGCTCCATCACCTGGTCCGATTTCTAAAACTTTATCATTATCACCTGCATTTAATAAATTAATTATTTTTTCACAAATATTTTGATCAATTAAGAAATTTTGACCATATTTTTTCTTATAAATGTTTTCACTTTCCATTTAATATATCCTCTACAAATTTTTCTAATGTATCTAAATTAAAATCAAATAAATATAATATTTTTAGCAAAGTTTTATTTGTGGGTATTTCTATGTCATAATTTTGTGATATCAAATCTTTTACATTAATATTATATTTCTTATTTAATTGTAAGATATTGGTTAAGTTAATATCAAAACTAAATATCTCATCGTTACTTAAGGTAACATTTTCTTTTATTTTACCAATAACATATTCAATATTACTTTCTGCTAATCCAATTTTCTTTTTATTCTTACAAAATTCTTTATCTAATATAATATTAACAACATTATCAATTTTATTACTTATTTTATTTCTTATTTCGTTTCCTTTTTTATCAGGATCTGTAATTACAATTATTTGATTAGTATTACTTAATTTATTAAGTAAATTTAATTTTTTATCGTTGATATCACAACCATTAGTAGAAAAAAACTTACCACTTAAGAAGGTAGATAAAAAATTTATATCACTTTTTCCTTCAACAACAATAATTCCTTTAAAAAATAATTTATTCATCAATGTTTAAAACCTTTTTAGCACTATTTGTAAGAATATTATTTAAAGAAATTTCATCAATATTTAAAATATTAGACATTTCTTTTAGTGTTAGAAAAATATATTCAGGCAAATTTAATTTTCCACGGTATGGAACTGGACTTAAATAAGGTGCATCAGTTTCAATTAATATTCGATTTAATGGAATAACTTTTATTATTTCTCTTAAATTTGAGGCGTTTTTAAATGTTAAAACTCCTCCGAAAGAAAAATAAACATTCTCCATTTTTAAATATAATTTTGTCATTTCTAGTGAGTTATTGTAGCAGTGGAGAATTATAGGACGTTTAAAAGATGAATCTTTTAAAATATCATAAGTATCTTGAACTGCGTCTCTTGTATGAATTACAATTGGTAGCTTTAATTCACTAGCTAATTCTATTTGTTTTTTAAACCAAATTCTCTGCAATTCTTTAATATTTTCTTCTTTATCCCAATAATAATCAAGTCCAATTTCTCCAATAGCGAGGACTTTTTTATCTAATGCAAGTTTTTTTATGCTTTCTAAAACATCAAAGCTATATCTTTTACAATCGCTTGGATGAATTCCAACACTTGAATATATATTTTTATATTTTTTACTAAGTTCAACACTTTTAATAGAGGAATCTAAATCATATCCAGATACTAAAAAACAAAAATTATTATCTAATTTTGCTGCATTTTTTAATAATTCATCTAAATTTGAATTATATTCATCACTATTTAAATGAGTGTGTACATCAAACATCTTATTTACCTACACAAAATCTTTTAAAAATTTCCTTTGTAAAGTCTAAGTTAGTATCTTCGCCTAATATTTCTAGTAAACAATTATATGCGTTTTTAAGATCAACACTTATTAGATCTAAACTAACATTATTTTTATTGGCTTTTAGTGATGAAATTAAATAATTTCTACATTTTTCTAAAAGTCCAAGTTCTCTAGCATTATTTATAGAAGGATTTTGAAAATTATCCTCTGTTAAATTCAAAACTTCCATAATTTTTTCTTTTAATGGCTCTATTTTATTTTCTAAAGCACTAATATATAATTTATCTTCTTTTTCTTCGATTAAATCCGCTTTATTATAAACTTTTATAATTAGTTTATTATCAAGGCTTTTAATTATATTTTCATCTTCTTTTTTATCTGTAACATCAACGACATATATAATTAAGTCAGCTTCTTTAATAGCATCTAATGACTTTTTAATTCCTTCTTTTTCAATAATGTTTTTACTTTCTCTAATACCTGCTGTGTCTAATAATTTTAAATAAATTCCATTTAAAATTATTTCTCCTTCGACAACGTCTCTTGTTGTACCAGGAATATCAGTTACTATCGCCTTCTTTTCTTTTAAAAGAGCATTCAATAAAGAAGACTTTCCAGCGTTTGGCTTTCCAACAATAGCAACTTTTAAACCATTTGTAATAATGTGTCCTTTTTTACCATTTGTTATTACATCATTTAAAAGTAAAACAATATCATTTACATCTACATCTATCTTTTCTTTGCTTACTTCTTCGATATCTTCATATTCTGGGTAGTCAATATTTACTTCAATTAAAGACAAAATATCAGCTATTTTCTCTTTTATTGGATAAATTAATTTATTTGTTTCTCCTATTAAAGATAACATTGATAAATTTTTAGATTCTAAAGTAACAGCATTTATCGCATCATTTATTGCTTCTGCTTCAACTAAATTTATTTTATTATTTAGAAAAGATCTATTTGAGAATTCTCCATTTAATGCATATCTGCATCCATTTTTAATTAATAAAGAAATAATTTGATTAGCTATTATAATACTGCCATGACAAATAATTTCTACGCTTTCTTCTCCAGTAAAAGAAAAAGGAGATTTATAAGCAAGTAAGACAACTTCATCAACAACATTGTTATCATCAAGTATTTTTCCAAAATAAATCTTATTTTTTTCCTCTTTATTTAAAGCGATTTTTTTAGAAAAAATTTTATTAACAATATCAAAAACTCCCTCACCGGAGGTTCTAACAATAGCTAATGCCGCTTTAAAGGGTGCA
>JADIMN010000099.1 GCA_017694735.1 Candidatus Alectryobacillus merdavium | reverse complement strand
AAATATATGTTCCATAATCTCCATAAGTTAAATTAGAAGTTAAAAAGTTAATCTTTTTATCTTTTTTATAAAAATAACTTTCAAATAAATCATCTTTTAATTTATTTAAAAAATATTTAATAAATCTATTTTCATATGTATCAATTTTTTCTTCATAAGAGTATTGATAAATATTTTTAAAAGAAATTTCATTATTTGATTTTTTTGTTAATAAACGATTATCTTTTATAGATTTTGTAATTAAATCTCTATCATACTTATGAAATTCATCAATTCTAACAAGATCTTCAACTCTATTTAAATCAACTTTATAAGAAGAGACAATGTTTAAAACATATTGTAATAAGACGTTAATCTCTTTTATTACAACCGGTAAAAAATTAAATGCTGAATTATTAATATTTTTACTTACTAAACTTGTCTCTTCCATTATTTATTAAATACCTCTTTTAATATATTTATTTAATAGCTCTTTACATCTTTTTAAGCTATTTTTTCCATATATTTCATCTAAAAGTTTGCTTAATTTTAAAACACTACTACTTAAACTAGAATTAAATCTGACTTCTAATTTTCTTAATACTTTACTTGATAAGAAGATATCAATACATTCTTTGTAGTCTAATTCCATATCTTTAAAAATTGGAACCATACATTCAATTTGTTTAAGCATACGATTACCAATACTAATATCAAGTTCGTCTTCTAAGAATTTTAAAACTCTATTAAAGTCTTTAACTTCATCTTTTTCAAACTTAAATTTATTTAAAGCATCATCAAATAGTGCCATTAATCTAGAATATGATAAAGAAATTGGAGTAAAATCACCTTTAATTTTTAATTTATCTTGAACATTATTAAAGTTTAAAACAATTGCCCTATCAATAACTTTATCTGTAATTGTATAAGTAGAATCATCTTTATTTGCAGTTCCAATAAAATATGTATTAGGAGTAATTAATAATTCTCCTTTATTTAAATTATTTGGAGCATCATAATCATCTGGAAGTAGTAATAAAGATAATTTTCTTTCGTTTTCTGGAAACTCTAATAAAGATAAAAAGTCAGCAAAATAATACTCAATTCTTGAAATATTCATTTCATCTAAAACAACAATATTAAGATTATTTATTTTATAACTAGCTTTATATAAATTTTCTAATAAAGGAGTTTCACTATATTTATTTGTAATCTCATTATAATAACCAAGTAAATCACTTTTTTCTTTATATGTAACTTGGATTGGTTCAAAGAAGGATTCTTCACTAATATATTTTGCAAAATATCTAGGAAGAGAAGATTTACCAGTTCCGCTAATACCTTCTAAAATAATTAACTTAGAAGCTTTCAGTCCGGCAATAAAATATCCTAATTCAATCTTATCATAATATAATTTTTCACTGGTTGCTAAATAGCCTTGTAAGTTATTAACTAAATCTTTTAAAGTGATATTTATATCATCATTTGAGTTTGATAAAACATCAAGATTTGAATTATCTATTGCAACAAGATTTTTAAAAGCAATTTCTTTTGGAGCGATACCATTTGAAAATAAAGTATTACTATTATCACTTGTGACAACTACACTTGTCTCAGCAGATTTATTTACTTTATTATCTTTAACTCCAGAAAACGAATTTTCTAAATTTGGATCAATATTTGAATTTTCTTTTACTTTTTCAAGTTCTTCATCTTCACTACTTTTTACTTGAGCAATATTTTTGTTTTTTCTTCTAGCAAAATAATTAACTATTCCAACTATTGCATAAACAAAAGCAGCTAGAAAAACAAAAATTAATAATCCTAAAAATAAAACGCCAAATACAAATCCAAATGTTTCATTTAAGTTAGCAATACCACCAACATCTTCACTTTTTTCAAAAAGTTGAAAAACAATTCCTAGGCTAGTTGAAATAGCAAGTGAAGAAAATCCAATTACACAATAATAAACAATAGATCTAACACTATTTGGATTTTGATTACGATTTATAAAATACTTTCTTGTTAAAACAATTAAAATAACAGCTATCAAAATAAATACTAAATAAAAAATTAATAATATCCATAATCCACTATAACTTTTTGCTGGAATTGGAATATTAAAAAGTTGTGCAAGTCCAGCAAACATATTATTTCTAGCCATTACTCTATGAGAAGGATCAACGCCAAGAGCTACAAAAAATGTTATAACTACATATAATGTAGCTAATGAAATGGAAAACCATTCTTCAACGCTTAATTTCTTTTTCATCTTTGTTTTCTCCTTTTTTGTTATTCTTATTATTAATATTAGATGAAGGCTCTAGTATTATTTCTTCTTCATCACTAATTTTTAATATCGAAAGTATTTCTTTTTCTTCTTTATATTCAATAAATTTGTAATCATTTTCTTTTACTACTAGCTCTCCACCACCAGAAATAATACTAAACTCTTTTAAATCTTTAATATTTTGATATAGAAATTTCTTTCTATAATCTAAATATTTATCGATATTTTGTTTTGAAATAAAGTAAGTAAGACCAATTAAAAATAAAATTGAAATAACACTTATTCCATATTCACTAGAGATAAAAGTTGTAATATATCCAGCATAAGGAATTTTATAACCAGTATATCTTCCAACTAAATTATCATTAGTTATATAAATATCATCCATAAGATCATTAGCATCGCCCTTAGCAATTAAATAATCTTTTGTTTTAATAACGCATCTATGAACTACTTGTATATTATTTTGGTTTCTATAACAAATTACATCATAGAGATTAATTTCATCAATATTATTTACTCTTTCTACAAATATTAGATCTTTTTCACCAATTTGATTATTTAAATCATTTTCAAATAAATAATCATTATTTGAATTCTTATATGACATTGAACCAGTTAAAACAACAACACTTTTAACTGGTAAAATATCACTAGAAACAAATCTATCAGTTATACCCAATAAGAGAAATAAAGCAAGAATAACAATGATTATATCTGCAAATATATTTAATATCTTTTTAAATATTTGCTTCTTTTTGCTTATATTTATTTTTGATAAATGATCTTCATATATAATCTCGCTATCTGCTCTACCAAGTCTAATTTCTTTACATAAAGCATAGCTTTGGTATATCAAAAAAGCGATTATGATTACACCAAATAATATTAAAATAACTAAGGTAATAATAAAGACCATTTAAAAATATTTTTATGCTTTTGCTTTAGGTGCAATATTGACTGTAAATGTTGTAGCAGCAACAGCAGTCTTAAAAGCATTTAACTCAGAATCCATTGTAGTATCATTTTTTGATGATCCCGCACCTGTATTATAGTATTTACAAGGATCACCATTATCAAACATGCTACCCCAACTCCAAGTGAGAGTTAATTTGTAAGTCCAATTACCAGTACCTTCAGTAAAATCTTCTGAAGTAAGTGAAACTGATTCTGGATTAACAATGTAATTTTTTGTAACTGCATCATTTGTTCCATCACCTGTTTCAATAGTTACTTCTAAATCTGGAATTACTTCATTAGTTCGTGAATCAAAAGATAAATCTAATACAGCAGTTAAATCTCCGTCTTCCTCAGTTTGAAGTCTTCCACTTGTAACACGTTGAGCAGGTTGAAACAATAAATGAGTATCTGTTTCTGTGATTTCAAGATTAGCAGTATTATTTACAATCTCAATATCACTTGGATCTAAATTTGCAGAACCACTTTGTTTCCCTCCTGTAATAACATAAGCTGCTACTGCAGACGAGCTAACAGCTGCTACACCTAATAAAATAGCCGCAGTTAAGACAAATTTTTGATTTTTTAAAATCTTCATACATTTCTCCTTTTTTAAACCATATAAAGTAGATTTTAAGGATATTAAAATTTAATTTAAAATCAACTTTAATTTCATCATTCAAACATGAACGACATAATATAGAAAAATTATAGCATAAATGCTATAAAATTCAACATGGCAATATAAACGCTGTCAATTTCTTTAAAATTGCTAATATATTTGCAAATTTATGATAATCGTAGCATATTAAATAATATGGAATATTTATATTCTTTTTCTCTATTATTGATTTTAACTATCAATGTTTTAACGTGTATTTTTGTTAAAGCTAAAAAAATCATTTCTATTTTGATTTATTTAATAGCATTAATTTTACTAATATGGAAAATAGTAGAATTTTCATATTATGCTTATATACAAAATGGAACTTATCCAATTGAAATTTCACATATTAGTTACTTTTTATATGGTAGTGTCTTTGTTTTAGGAATTAAAAAACTATACTATACTGCAGGATTTTTTGCTTTAATTAGTGGAATTGGTTATGTTTTTGCAGGAGTAGTATCTCCAACATCAGTAATAAATTCTCTTCCAACATATTTATTTATAATGGGATTAATATCTCATTCTTTATTGTTATTTGGTGGAATGCTTGTTATTTTTAATTATCAAAAATATAGTTATAAGAATTTATATTTTCCATATATTTTCTTAGGTTTTGTACTACTTTTTGCATATTTAGTAAGTATAAAAGTATTTTATCCTTTAGCAAGTGGATTAGATAATATGTTTGTAATAAAACTAGTTAAAGGAAATATTTTATCTTACTTTAATATAACATCTAGTAATGAAATAAATATTTTTATTTCAGTTTTAGTTGTAATAATAATTTGTTTATTAATATTTTTATTTAATTTTATTAACAATAAAATTTATAAAAAAAGAGAGGAAAACGCATATGATTTTAGTATCGTCTCTTTTATAAAACAAAAAATTAATAAACAACAAAAATAGTAATTTATTTAACTAATTTTAATATTTCGTCTTTTTCAACACCAAAATTTAATAGTAATCCATTTTTAATATTTAAATTTGGATACAATTTTTGTAAGTGTTCATCACAATATCCCATTGGACTACCACCACTTGTAGCAAATGGAATTATTGTTTTTCCTTTTAAGTTATAAGCTTCTAAATAAGTATCTATAATTCTTGGTTCAACCCCCCACCAAATTGGAAAACCAATAAAAATAATATCAAAATCTTCAGGATTTACACTACTTTTTATAAATTCAGGTCTAGATTTTTCATCTTTCATCTCTAGTGTAGATCTTGAGTTTTTATTTCTCCAATCTAAATCGTCTTCACTATATAATTTACTTGGAACAATTTCATCTAGTGTAGAATTTAAAATGCTAGCAATCTCTTTAGCTTTATTTTTAGTAACTCCACTAACAGAAAAATAACTAACTAAAATTTTACTCATCTTAATATGCTTCCTTTAAAATTTCATATATTTCTTCATGACTTAAGACTTTATATCCACCACTTTCAATACAACTATTTGCAATATCTTTTAACATATCTTTTGTTGCACCAAGTTCAGATATATGAGTTACCATATGAGAATCTTTAATAAATTTACTTAATGCTTCAATACCTAATAAAGCAACTTCATCTTTGCTTTTATTAGTATCATCTATATTCCAAACATTTTTAGCAAATCTAACAAATTTATCTAAACCATATTTATAAATATGTTTATAATATGGAACACTTATTGCAGCTAAACCCATACCATGAGCACAATCTGTATAAGCGCCTAATTGGTGTTCAATATTATGAACTTCCCAATCTTGAGTTTTACCTAAACCAACTAAAGTATTTAATGCAAGAGATGCAATCCACATAATATTACTTCTTGCTTCATAGTCTTCTTTATTTTTAATTGCTTTTGGTGTTGCATCAATTAAAGATTTCATTAATGATTCAATTAAATAATCTGATACATTATCATCATCTCCAGAAAAATATTGTTCCATTAAATGAGATAAAATATCAAATATACCACTAACCATTTGATATTCACTGACAGAATAAGTTAATTCAGGATTTAATATACTAAATTTTGGATATACATGACTTGGAAAAACTCTACCCATTTTAATTTTTCTATCTTCATCAGTGATAACACTACCACCATTAAATTCACTACCAGTACCAACCATTGTTAGAATACTACCAACTGGAATATTATTTTTTGTTACTTCTTTTCCTTCAAGCCATAAATCTTTAAAAGGATCTTTTAAGCCTAAAGAAACACTCATTCCTTTAGCACAATCAATAACACTTCCACCTCCAACAACAAGTATTAAGTCAATATGATTGTCTTCAATCATTTTGACACCTCTTAACATATCTTTATATTTTGGATTAGGAGTAATACCACCACATTCAAATATATTTTTATTACATTCTTTTAAAATATTTACTACTTTATCATAAAGACCTATTTTCTTTATAGATCCTCCACCATAGACTAATAATATATTTTTTCCATAATTAGATAATTCGTCTTTTAAATTATCTAAAGAATTTTTTCCAAAGTGAATCCTTGTAGGATTATAAAATGTAAAATCGTATTTCATAACTAATTTCTCCTTTTTAATCGATAATCTTAATAACAAACTATAATAAATAAATTAACTCTTTTTTATATCATTAATATTCTTAATGGGCTTAGCTGGAACACCTACTGCTACACAATTAGCCGGTATATTTTTATTTACTACTGCTCCTGCTCCAATAATAGCACCATCTCCAATATTAACACCAGGAAGTATTGTTGCATGAGCACCTATCCATACATTTTTGCCAACATGAATTGGCTTAAAATACATTGACCCTCTCTTTGTTGGATCAAAATCGTGATTTATTGTCGCAAAAACAACTTGATGTCCAATTAAGCAATTATCACCAATATAAATACCTCCTTGATCTTGAAAACAACATCCTGAGTTTATAAAAACATTTTCTCCTATATGCAAATTCATTCCAAAATCTGTATAAATAGGTGGAAATAATTTTAATGTCTTATTTATTTTTTCTTTAGTCAATTCACTAATTAAATTTTGTATTTCATTTTGAGATAAGAATTTGTTATTTATCTCATTTAAAATTTTTTGAGCACGATAAGAAGACTCATTCATAAATGATAGAACTTCACTATTACCATCAACATAACCTTTTTCATTAATTAATTTCAAATATTCTTCTCTATTCATAACTTTTTTATCCCATTAAAATGAATTATTTCTTAATATTTAATAAGAATTAAGAATCAAAATTAATTCAATTCTTATTCTTTATTTTAATAAAATAACTATATAATTCAAGTTCGATTTTGATTTATGTTAATTTGCAATTTAAACTATACACAATGTATAGATAACCTTGAAAATTGATATTGATCAATCTTTTTCTTGCAAATAAATAAATAGTAAAATAAAATAATCTCGAATCCATAAAGAGAGTAGGTAGAGACAAGCTCGATAACCTACCAGCAACTTATCTAAGTAAATCCTTAGACAAAGTGCTAAAGCTTGAATGATGGGTATATTATTTAATTAATTATTGCCCATCTTACGATGGGCTCTTTTTATTGGATTTAGCGCAATAAAAGGAGAAAGATATGAAAATATTAAATCAAAAATTATCAGAAAAGCTAAAAAGTTTAAAAAGTTATAAAGGCTTTGACTTAAAATTAAAAATGTCTATAAATTATCTAAATAGATATTACAAAGGATGGAGAGATATAGATTTTATATCAATAGAGGATTATTCTTTAAGACAATTTGCCCTAGATACAAATATATTTGAATATCATCATAAAGAAGTAGATGGAGAATATGTCTTAGTTAAAATGTATCCTATGGAACATGTTTTAAATCATTACACTGCTCAATTAAAAAATAAAGAAAATGAACAAGAATATATTAAAGAACAAATAGCTAAGATAAGTGCTTATAGAACAAAATTAGTTAAAGAAAAAGAAAATCTAATAAAGACAATTAATGAATCAATGGTTGATACACCAAATAAATTAATTTGTAGAATTCCCCATTTATCACCTAGTTTATATTTATATGAAACATATAAAAATTCTTTAACAGTAGATCAAGAAACATTTATAAAATCATCAATATTTAATAGTGATCCATTACTTGATAAATTAATAAATTTCAATAGATTTGAATATGTTTTAAAAGGAGATATCTCACGTTTGTTTGTTGATTATGAAAGACTTGTTGGAAATAATTCAGAAGAAGAAAAAAACGGATATTCTTTTATTCCATTAAAAGCAGTTAGTTATTTAGATATATTTACATATATTTCAATAAGAAGATATGAAAATATATATCAAGATCCAAATTATTTAACTTTTATTAATAAATGGGTTTTGTTTAATAAAAGTTTTGAAGATAAAGCTAAATCAATATCAAACCAAACACAAAAACATTTATTTGTTTTATCTCTGCATTCTTTTAGTGAAATGTATATAAAAAAGAAATTTCCTAATTACAGAAAAAGGAAATTTCCTGATTTAAATATTGTTTTTTCTAAAAATACTCCTAGATTATTATTAGAAAAAATTAAAAGAAAAATATATAAACTAGATCATATATATAAAATAAAAACATCATTTAGTTTTCCTTATAATGATACTTATGAAACATCATCAAACTTTAATAATAAAACTATATGTTTTACAATTGAGATAAATAAAAAAATATATTTAAAGGATCCTCTCACACTTGATTTAAAAGAAGATTTATTTAATATTAGAAAATTTTTGGATGATTTATTTTTATATTTACTAAAATTATAATCAATAAAATTAAAAATAGTGGAAAACTGCATTATTTTTTAACTTTTGGTAATAATTTTATAATCATTTATAAGTATTGCATTCGTTGTCAGCTATGGAAATAAAATATGTTAATCGCGGATATAAATGTACATAAGGGAGCGCAGACAAAAACTTGGGCTAAATAGAAATGGATGATCTCCAGACAATTCAATGTGTGAAGGATTCTTTGGAGCAATTAAAAATGAGTTCTTTTATCCAAATGATTGGAAATATGCAACATGTAATGATTTTATTACTGAATTAAAAAAATATTTAATCTGTTTTAAAAATAAACGAATTAAGAGAAGATTAGGATATTTATCCCCAAAAGAATTTATGTTAAATTATAATCATTATTAGTCTAAAAAAAATCCGCATCCCCTTTCCTGCATTTTGACTTTACTATTTACAAATATCACGAAAATATATTTTTTGGAGTAATATTAGCGGTTTATTTTTAAACCAAATTAATAGATTATTCTCTATTTTAAGTTTTCATATCTAGAAATTTTTTATCGCTTTAATAAGTATGTTGTTTATTAAATTTTCATCGCTTATTTTTGCGTAAGTTACTTTAAAGCCATCAAGAAGTGTGTTCATTTGTTTTATAACATCAGAATCTTGCAATTCTTTAAATACGTAATCACGAACAGAATCATTTTTGAATCCTGATAATACGTGAATCGCTGAAGACAGCATATAATTATCATCAGAAATCAAAATTTGACTTTTTTTCGGGCACAAGCTTGAAACAAGAATATCGCCCTTTTTGCACATTCTTGTAGATGTCTTCTTTTTGGAACAATTTGATAAATTTTTTAAATCACTAATTTCAACATATTTTGATGGTTTTATATCAAATTCATCTTCGCTTCTTGCATTAATTTGACAATACGTTTTTAACGGAACCCCACCAGATTTCTTTTCGTATTTTGGATAAATATCGCCTACATAATCATCCTTAACATTTAGAAGAATTTCATCTAAATATTTAATTCGAACGTTTGATGTTAACTTCATAGGAACATCTACATTACCATTCGTAATGAATTTATTCAACAAAGGAGAAATTTCTTTTAAAATAGATGCTCTTTTTAAATTTATTCCAGATTTTGCTCGATTAGAGCTAAATTCATATCCAAGAAAAGCAACTTCTTTCTCCTTCATTTTTGCCACTGTAGGAGTCATATATTTAGGGGAACCAATAACAAAAACTCGATAATGCTTATCTAATCTTTTTTCTTTTTTCATAAATAGCATAACAGGGCTTGTCGTAGTCCCAGAAAAAGTAATATCAGAGGTCATCAACAATGCCTTTATAACAAAATTGGAAAATATAAATTTTCTCATATTCTCATATTTGTTACTTGATAATATTGATTGAGGTAAAATAATTGCTGCATAACCATCCTTTTTAAGCAACTGTTCAGCACGTTCAACAAAAAATGTTTCTATTGCAGAATCATTATAATTTATCTTTTTTAATAGAGAAAAATCATTACTGTTAGGAGTAATTCCGTTTTTATTAAAATTTCTCATAAACCCATCTATCGAATATGGAGGATTAGAAATTAAAAAATCAAATTTTTCAATTTTTTTATTTTGGGAAAAAAGAATGGTGTTTTCATAATCTTTTGAATTAAATTTATTAATTCCATCTCCACTTATGATTTCCGCATCTCCATCTCCGTTTAAAAAAGTAGCAATTTTAGTAGTTTTTGCAAGACGATAATCTTTTTCTATCCCAACACAATTCTCTTTGCTGACCCATGAATATGGATCAGTTTTAAATGTTGAAATTTTAATACGTTGATTTGGATTGTATAAGTTGTTATTTAAATTATTAATAATTTCCTGCGTTTTTGCCATTGAACTTATCAAAAAATGACCGGCACCGCAAGCATAATCTATTACAGATGGCACAAATTGCACCTTCCCACCAGATAGAAAATCTTTAATACATTTTTCATATGGCAGTGAATCAATCATAAAATCGACTATAGGATAAGGTGTGAAGAATTGTCCTGCTTCTTGCTTTAAGCTTGTATTTAACAATTCTTCAAAAAAATCGCCTAAAAATTGATGTTTAGTTTCATATTTGAATTTATAATTCTCTAATAATTCCACAACACTTTTAACAACTTCATAATTAGAATAAAAAGTTTCATCATCATAAACATCAATAAAAGCAAAATTATTATTCTTTTTAAGTCTTAAATTATCGAAAATTTCAAGTAATTCACTTTCGTTCCCGCCTTTAATAAATTTTTCAATCTCTTCGTCATCATAGTCGATAACTTCTTTATTTAAATATTCACGCATCCCTTCTTTGTAAAGTTCGTTTAATCTTTTCATAAACGATTCTGGTGTATCTACTCCATATATAAATTGAAATTTCATCCCGTCAAAAGAATGAACATTCCCGTTTTTGTCCTTTACTTTATATTTTTTATTAGCAGAAATCTCGTCACCGATTTTTGCTAAAAACAAATTAATCATTTTTATAAACGCATTAGGTTTATCAGAAATCGAATGTAAGCGTAAAATTGTTGTAAATTGGTTGAATAATGTTTGTGTATCATTATTTGTTATATTTTCCAAATCCTCGTATTTTTTAACAGATCTGTCTCTTATACACA
>JADIMN010000098.1 GCA_017694735.1 Candidatus Alectryobacillus merdavium | reverse complement strand
GCACACAAGAAAAAAGTAAAATAGATAAAGACATTTCGATTTTGACAAATGAAATTTTAAATTATCAAAAATTAATTCAAGAAACAAAAAATAAAAGTGAAAATTTAGATAAAGAAATTAATAAATACCGAAAAAACAATGAGGTTTTGCAAGGAAAATTAAAAAAGTTTGATAGTGAAATTGAAACACAAAAAGAAAAAATAATAGAAGATTTTAAGAATAAATTGGACAAAATTAAAAACGATTTATTAAGCAAAAATAGTTTGAAGTTAAATGAGGCAATAGAAATTAATAAACAAGTCGATGATTTAATTGATTCTAATAAAAATGATAGCAATTCTTTAAAAAAGAACACATTCAAAATTGGCGATCATGTTAAAAGTGACGATTTTAATATTGAAGGAGATATTTTCAATATAAAAAGTAATGGCGATTGTTTAATAAAAACCGATGGTGGGAAAACATATACAATTTCTTATTTAAGATTAGAATTAACTAAAAAGATTGTAGTTAAGGAAAAAAAGGAAAAGACTGTTGATTTTAAAATATTAAATTCTTTTTCAAGCGAATTAAACCTTCTAGGTTGTACAAGATATGAAGCAAGAGAAAAACTTGCTTACTTCTTACAAGAGGCTAACGCAAATAATGTAAAAAGAGTTAGAGTAATTCATGGCTTTGGAACTGGTGTAGTTAGAAACGAAGTTATTGATTATTTAAAAAAATGTTCTTTAGTTGAATCATTTTCTTTTGCAAATCAATTTGAAGGAGGCTATGGAGCCACTATAGTAATTTTAAAATGACAGATAAAATTAAAAATTTAATTGAAATTCTTCCAAATAATCCAGGTTGTTATCAAATGTATGATAAAAACAATCAAATAATTTATGTTGGAAAAGCTAAAAATCTCAAAAAAAGAGTAAGTCAATATTTTTTAAGGCCACAAAGCGGAAAAGTTTTTGAAATGGTAAGAAATGTTGATTATTTTGACTATATTATTACAAAAAACGAAAGCGAAGCGTTTATTTTAGAATTCAATTTAATTCATAAACACATGCCAAAATATAATATTTTATTAAAAGATGATAAGCATTATCCTTATATTGCGTTAAAAAAAGAAGGAATTATCGAAGTTAAATTGAAACGAAATATTAAAGATAAGAATTATGTTTATTTTGGCCCATATCCAAAATCTAGTTTCGCATCGGAGGTAATTGATTTAGTTAACCAATTATTTCCAACTAAAAAATGTAATTTCTTGCCTAAAAAACCTTGTCTTTATTATCATTTAGGTCAGTGTTTAGGATATTGTATTAATAATGTTTCATCCGATGAAAACAAAATACTTTATGAAAAAATAAATTCTTTTCTTAAAGGCGATACAAAAGAAATTGAAAACAAATTGAAGTCAGAAATTCAAAAAAACAATGATAATTTAAAATTTGAAGAATCAATTCGATATAAAAAATTACTAGATGCAATACAACATGTTAAAACAATACAAACAGTAGACTTTAATTCAAATGAAAATAAAGATTTCTTTGCTTATTCATCGTATAACAATTATGTTTGTGTTTCTCTTTTTATTTATAGAAACGGTATGCTTCTTGGAAAAGATCAATTTGTTTCTGAAATTTTTGAAGATGAAATTCAAACCGTAAGCGATATAATACTGCAATTTTATATCAACAATGTTTTGCCTAATGAGATTTATGTATTTTCAAATGACGTTGCAAAAAACTTAGAAGGTTATCTTAATACTAAAATTTTAGTACCAACTAAAGGTAAAAATTATGATGTTTTAAATAAACTTTTATTAAACGCAAACAAGAGTTTAGAAAAGTATTTCAATGTTCAAATCTTTAATGAAAAACATAAAGAAAGTTTAAATGAACTAAAAAACTTATTAAAAATTGATTCGTGTAATTATATTGAACTTTTTGATAATTCTCACATTTCTGGTTGTGATGCTGTTAGTGTTTCTGTTGCTTTTGTTAATGGAGAACCTTGTAAAAAACTTTATAGAAAATTTAAATTAAGTAATTCTAATACTAGAAGCGATGTTGATAACATGAGAGAAGTATTAACTCGAAAATATAAACGAATGATAAAAGAAAATGTTAGTTTTCCAGATTTGATTTTGTTAGACGGTGGAATAACCCAAATTCATATAGCAAACGAAGTTTTTTCTAAACTTAATATTTCAATAAATGTTTTTGGATTATATAAAAACGATAAGCATCAAACCGAGGGAATAATTGATTCAAATGGCAATAAGTATGTACTTGAAAAAAATTCGAATTTATATTTATTTTTAAGTTTAATGCAAAACGAAGTTCATAGATTTGCAATAACATATTTTAGAGCAAGCCATTTAAATTCTTACAAAAAATCGATATTTGATGATATAACCGGCCTTGGTAAAGTTAAAAAATCTTTGCTATATGAAATATATCCAGATTTAGATCATCTACGACAAGCTACATTAGATGAATTAAGTCAAATTTTAAATAAAAATGTCGCTTTAAGACTATATAATAAACTTCATGGAGAAGATGATTTATTATGAAAATTTATATAAATAAAAGAGATTTTATAAAGAAAATAATTCTAAATCTTTTTTGTTTACTATATAATAAAACAGTGATACAATAATTCCGTTGTCCCCGTAGCTCAGTTGGATAGAGCAACAGCCTTCTAAGCTGTGGGTCAGGCGTTCGAGTCGCCTCGGGGACGCCATTTTTTTATAAAAAGACAAATTTATTTAATATAAAATTAAGATATTGGAGGGTAGATATGAAATCTAATTTAATCAAAAACGAGTCTGCAACAGCAGTTATTAATGTTGTAGTTGAAGATGAATCATGGAAAGAAGCTCAAAAGAAAGGTTTTGAAAAAGCAAAAAGCAAACTAAAACTTCACGGTTTTAGAGATGGAAAAAAGATCCCTGATGAACTTGCAAGACCACACATTAACCAAGCTGATGTTTTTAATGAAGGAATTAATGTAATTTTACCTAAAGTTTATGAATCAATATTAACTGAACATAAAATTACTCCAATCATGCAACCTGAAATTAAATTGGTTAAAGTAGATGAAAACGCCTTAGAACTTGAATTTACTATTGCTTTATATCCTGAAGTTACATTAGGCGAATATAAAAATATTAATGTTGAATTAGAAAAAGTAAGCGTTAGTAAAGAAGAAGTAGAAGCTGCTTTAAATAAAATAGTTAGAGATAATGCTACATTAAAAACAAGCGATAAACCAGCTAAGATGGGAGATACTGTAGTATTTGATTTTGTTGGATATATTGATAGAAAACCATTTGATGGTGGAAGTGCCGAAAATTATTCTTTAGAACTTGGAAGCAATCAATTTATCCCTGGATTTGAAGAACAATTAGTTGGTGTTAAAGAAGGTGAAGAAAAAGAAATTAATGTAACTTTCCCAAAACAATATGTCAAAGAACTCGCTGGAAAAGATGCAATATTTAAATGTACAATTCACGAAGTAAAAGAAAAAATTCTTCCTGAATTAAATGATGAATTTGTTAAAACATTAAATATCGAAGGTGTCGAAACCGTTGATGCTTTAAAGGCCAGTGAAGAGAAGAAAATTCATGAGTCAAAAGAAGCAAATGCTAAAGCAAACCAATATAATAAACTTGTTGATACAATTGTTGAAAATGCAAAAGTTGAAATGAGCGAAAAAACAATTGAATCAGAAATTAAAGCTATGAAAAGCGATATTGAAAATAGAGTAAAGCAAAACGGCCTTACTTTAGAACAATATTTAGAAATTACAAATCAAAGTGAAAAGCAATTAGAAGATACTTTAAGAAACGATGCAGTTAAAAATTTAAAAGCTTTTGTAGTATTAGCAAAAATTGCAGAAGTTGAAAATTTAAGTGTTAGTGATAAAGATCTTGATGATGAATTAGAAAAACTTGGTAAAAATTACAACATGTCACTTGATCAAGTAAAGAAAGCTCTTGAAAGTCAATTAGCTAACTTTAGAAGCAATCTTCAAAACAAAAGAATCCAAGAATTTTTAACCGCAAATAATTTAGGAAATACTCCTAAAGTTGAAGAAAATAAATAAACTATAAATGATATTTTTATTTAAATATATAATAAGGAGGTAAATATTATGG
>JADIMN010000097.1 GCA_017694735.1 Candidatus Alectryobacillus merdavium | reverse complement strand
AAAGCGAATTTCTTTTGCATTGTCTTCACTCAATCTATGTTCCAAACAATTTGGGCTATGCTGTACATAATATATCTCGCTGTTTTTTATTTCAGTGATAATTGCCAATTTATACCAAATATCAGCATTATTTCTGAACTGAATTAAATCTCCCATTCGGACTGAATTTTTATCTCGACAAATCCGGGCAACAGGTTTATTATTATCAGAATAATAAGCTGAATATTTTGTCATATATTGCACAAACTTTTTCATATCTGTCCATGATTTTGTATGGTGTTTGCGATTTTGCCAGTGCCAGCCGCTGTTTTGTTTAATTCCGCCCGTATACCAGCATTGCGATACAAAATTTATACCGTCCTGCGCGAAAAACCAGAAATCATCTTCTGAACCGATATTGGGTACAAGAGCATAATTCAACGCATATTCCACTGCTATTTTTCTATCTAATACATCGGCACTGCACCTCCCAAATTTTCTTTGTAACCGATTACATTTATATAGAGTATTTTCTCTAGCCAAATTTAAACCTACTCATTTATTTTTATTTTGAATACGCTCCAATATTTTCTTCAATATATTCGGCAAAGATATATTCATGGTTACAGCATTTTCTAAAATATTTAATCCTTCACTGCCAATAAAAAAACAGATTGTTACATTTCTTATATTCATATCCTCACCGATTATAATATCCAATTCATGCGCCAATATTACCAGCATCAATATATACAACTTTTTTATTAATCTCTTTTTAATATTATCATCATCAAATTTTAATGTATCTTTACTATAGTATGTTATAAATAAAATAGTGATAAAATATATAACCATTATCACTATCAATGCAATAATAAATTTATCTAACGCACCAAATAATAATATAAATATCTTACTTAAATAATCTATATTTATAGTCATAAAATACTCTCCCATTCATATTAAGACTATAAATATAGATTTTTTTACATTCAAATTTTTAAACCTCAAAATCTAAAAAATTTTTTATTGCCACGGTTTAAAATCCACATATCAAACGACTCTTTATGTATGACAGGAAGTGTTATACATGGATAAACATATCTTTGAAATGAATAACACTAATGACAAAACCTTGATTTCATATATATCACATAGCATTAAATTTGAGTTCTATAAATACTTTAAACAACAATATAATCAATCTAATACTGAACTTAATTTTCTTGATGAAATAAACTACGAAGAAAATCCTACAAACTGTATATCCGAAAATATGATATTCAGTGATTTAGAGTTCTTAAACTTATTAAAGGATTTAACCGATAAAGAACGAAACGTTATCATCAACAAGTACAAATACGGATTTTCCACAAGTGAAATTGCCAAGAAAAATAAGGTTTCAGTTCAAGCAATATATAAACTAGAAAAACGTGCTTTAAACAAACTAAGAAAATTATTGCCTTAAAACAAAAGAGTAATTGACTAACAATGTTCTAGTCGATTACTCTTTTGTTCATTCTGTGATAATATATGAGTATAATCTCTATTATTCAAATTGGAGGTGAACACTATGAAAAAAATCATTTTTCTATCAATATTTATACTCTTTCTTAGTGAATTAATTTTTCCCAATATTTTAAAGGTGGAACCCATTCCCGGTCAAACTTACAAAATAATTAATAATAAACAAATTGTACCGTTTGAAACCGCCTGGCAGGATATATGGAAAAATATCGACAAACTTGATTATAGACAACAGATTGCTGTTGCTACTTACATTATAAATTTCATTAATCCAGATTTCATTGACGCTTATATTGTTCGCGGTGATGCTTATTTCGCCACTAACAACTATATCGAAGCTATCGCTGATTATAAAACCACTTTAAAACAACAATCTGATAACGCAACTTTTAACTATAAACTCGGTATCACCTACAACTATATAAATCATACAGAAGCCCTAACTTATCTAAATAATGCTGTTTCCCTAAATAACACAAACGGCGATTATTATTTTGAACGAGGCTATGCCCAATATAATCAATTTAATAAAAATGCAGCAGAAAAAGATTATAACACAGCTTGTTTAATGAACAGTAAATTTACCAGTAAATCTTATCCTTTATTAAATAACAATAGAAAATATATTGCTTGGAATACCGCATTAAATAAAGCTGTTTATTATAATAAATGTGAAATGTATAGACATGCTTACAGTTATTTTTTTGATGTAGCTAATTACCAAAATTTACTGCATTCATTTAACCCATCTTATACTATTTTGACAACAAATACTGAAAATAAATCATGGTTTTTCCTTGAAATATTAAAATCCGCCATAAACTGCAAGTATTATCAAACAGCACTAAATATTGCTAAATATGGTATTCAGTCAAACAATTTGCCAACAGATATTTTAGCTGAATTATATATGTGGCAAAGTTTTGCTTTTGCTGGCAATGGACAAACAGAAGATGCACAAATATCTCAACTAAAAGCTTTAAAATTATCTCCGCAAAATCCGAGAATTTACTGGATTTTAGGTGATATCTATCAGCAGATTTATAATGATACCAATAATGCCATAAAAAATTATCAAAAATCTTTAAATCTAATGCCTAGAACCTGTTCTCAATATTCTAAACTTATTATAATACTTGCTGAAACGTATAAAAAATCCGGAGATATTATCAAAGCCCATTCATTAGCTTATAACTGGCTTATATCACAAAAACAAATGTTAAGTATAGATAATCCCGACCCGATAAATGCTCCTGTTTACTTAAGTTATGCCAAAGCCTATGATATTTTAGGTAATACTCGACTTGCCCAAATTTATTATCACACAGCTTTAGCCTTAAATCCTGAATATGATATTCCGACAAAATATTATCCAAACAAAAATGAACAAATTACTTATCTACCATCAATAATAATAAATATAAATGATAATACATCTGTCAAATTAAATTCATATCCACTTATAAATTGATAAAAGGCTATCGCATTAATTTATGCAATAGCCTTTTATCTTAACTATTATAGATTATATTAAGAGCACGAATAATTCTAATTTTAGAGTTTGGCGAATCTGCTGCTGAAGAAAACAGTACCGTCAAATCCATGTAATTAGCAAAAGAACTATGCGCACAGTAACGCGGCATACCGTTTACTAAATCCATAATAATAATTGAGTGATGCCATCCTTTATCCGCATTATAACACTGTACAATATCCCCTAGTTGAATAATATTAGTATAATCATTTAATGGTGTACTTATTTCCTGTACAATTTTAGCAATAGGCATACCATCTGCATTTGGATCTAAATTCGCAGAAGAAGTTGTCATAAAATAACAAAAAGTTTCTACTTCCGCCCATGCAGGTGTAAAAATATATCGACTAATATCATTAGCCCAATAAGAACACATTTTTATACCACCTTCATGCCAACATTGCGATACAAAGTTCGTACAATCGTCGCCTTCTCTGTAATAATTTCCATCATTATTCCATGTTGCCCATGCTGAAGCATAACTTATTGCTTTATTCACATCTAACCATTGACTCATTTTACATATCTCCTTAATTTTTATTCTGTAACCGATTACATTTATATAGAGTTCTTCTGTATCCCCAAATTAAACCCGTACAGAAAAATTTTTAAATTTGACATTTCAAAAACACTGTGCAAATATATATGTAATTTATATGGATTATGGATTTTTAGGGAGGTATTTATCTTGAAACTGTTAAAAACTTTATTATTATTCCATTTTTTAAGCGGTGTCATTCTTATTTTCTGTTTTCCTGCACTTTATTCATTCTCTATTCCTCCACATGAAAAAAATCTCTATCAACTATTGTTTTTATCAATTTCTTTAATCTATATACTTTTTCCCGTGAACAAACTGTTTAAATCATCAAAAATAATCTATACAAAAATACTGGCAAGCATTATCTATTTATTTATTTACTTCGGCAATCCTATTCATAATTCATGGGGCATACTCTGCATAATATGTTTAACTGTAAGCATTTTATTTTTATATCTGCCGCATAAAACAAGCAGGAATATTTATCTTAAACCCTTGTTTCAAATAATGCTATGTATATTTTTCCTCAGTATGTCAGCCTTCAATCTGATAATTCCTTCAACCGTTTTTACTGTCAGATTTATAGAAGCTCATCAATTCTATACTTCCTATGTCGATATAATCCCTACTGTAAAATACGCCATCACTACGCAAAACGGCTATGATAAGAAAATTGCCGAACATATGCCAGAAAAAATTTTTAAACAGCTCAATCAAAAAACACAATATCCTGAATTAGACCGTTTCTCTGCATTTGAAAATACATGGTATATTATTAATTATATTGAGCCTGTATCTTCTGACTGGAAATAAAAAACAGTTTTATTTGCCCTATATTTCATTAGATTGGAGGAATTTATCTATGAAAAAATT
>JADIMN010000096.1 GCA_017694735.1 Candidatus Alectryobacillus merdavium | reverse complement strand
CCATCTATCAAGATGTTTTTGACAAAATTGAGACCGTACAATGTCAATGCTTAACTTTTACTGCTACAATATAATTGAAATAAGAAATGGATTGAGACCGTACAATGTTAATGCTTAACATCAAAGACGTTGGGACGAAATGCACAGAAAGGAGATTGAGACCGTACAATGTTAATGCTTAACTTTTATCGACTTCTTAAAAAACGAATTAGAAGGGGGATTGAGACCGTACAATGTTAATGCTTAACAAAGAACCAAAGAAAAAGAAAAAATATAAAACAAGATTGAGACCGTACAATGTTAATGCTTAACCGCAGTAAAATCAATATTCTTTTTCTTCATTATAACCTATAAAGCCTTATTTTTCAAGGTTTATAAAAAAATTACCAGCTAATATTAATTTTTAAAATTTCTTTATCTATAAGCTTTTATCCCTTTTAGCTGGTAATTTTTATTTATTAATCAATTAACTCATTTAAATTAAAGCCATCATTTTTTGCTACAGCTTCATATAGATTAACCTTTACTATACTATCATGAATTTTTATATAATATTCTATTTTAGCCATTAAATCTTTATTTTCTGTTCTTATAATCAAATTAGGAATTATATATTTTTGCAATAAAACAACAAATTCAGCATATAAATCCTGCCAAGTATCATTTAAATAACTTTCAGGCTCTTTAAAAACAATTATTTTAGGTTTTGCCCATTTATGACCACAAAAGAAATATCGTTCTAATAAGATTTTAAAATCCACAAAGCATCGTAAATCTCTAGGAGCATCTGTTAAATTAATTTTTTTATTTAAGTATTTATAAACAAGATAATACTTATTATCAGAAGTTTTTTTAATACTATCTACTACTTTATCTAAAATATCATAAAAATTATTAATCACATTTTTATCAATACCATAAACTTCTAAATTGTCTCTATCTGATACATCATTTATCAAGGAAACACTATTTCCATTTGATACAAAACAAACTTCTAATACTCTTTTATACAATTTTTTCTCACTATAATTAAAATCTTTTCTATAACCATCTGCTAAAATATCACAAATTCCCAACGACTCCATGTTCATTACTGCATTGCTTTTGTTTAAAACTTTTAACTCTGTACATTGATAATTTTTTTGTGTAAACTTTTTTACCTCATTATCCTCAATAATTTCTATTTTTATATCACTAGCCTCAAAAGAAACCTTTGGCAAAAATTCTGTTTTTATCTTTGTTTTAACTATTTCTATGAAACTTTGCTGTAATTTATTATGTAATAACTGGTTTATCTTGCCTAAATAAGTTTCAATATCTATTTGTTTTGCTATCGAAGATTTTTGTTTTAAAACAGTTTCAAATATATCTAAAATCTCTCTGATTTCTTCTTCCAATGTATTATATAAACGAGCCTTTTTTTTAAGTTCTCTATCTATTTTATTAAATAAATATAACTTATTTATATTCGATAAAGACTCTATACTAGCATTTTGAGCACACATCTCAACAATCTCAAAGGCTCTATGTTCATATAATTTATTTATATAACGACCTAATAATACATCACTACTAAAAATCACATTACCAATCAAATTTTTAGGTGCATCTTTTGATGTTAATATAATAGTTATACCTTTTAATTCTATATTTGCTTTTTTTATTTTATCTACATTCTCCAGATTTATATACATAAAAAACCTCCAATAGATAATAATTAATCAAAAAAATATACTGTTTGCATAAAATCATCTTTATTTTTTAACACCTTTTGTAATAAATTATTCTTCTTTAATGATACAAATAGTGCTACTGCTTCTGCTTGACAATTTAAAGATTTTTGCGGATTAAATTCTATATCTGTAAACGCATCAAAATCCATGATTGCCTCTGCTAATTCTTCATTAGAATTTAAAGCGTTTATATACAACCAATTATAAAAAAAAGTTTTTGGTCGTGACTTAAATTCTTCTCCCTGAAAATTAAAACCTATTATAGAGCCACTGGTTTTCAATCTTTTATCTTTTTTAGCTTCTTTTGAAGAAACATATAATAAATCTGTATATGGTCCACCTTTTTCAAAAACTTTACTCGATTGAAATGCTGCTTCTACTGAAAATAAATCTTCTCCCTTTTCATTTTTTACCATTAAATTAAATGCACTCAATGCAATGCCTAATGAGTCTTCTGACTTAGTAGAAATTTCTAATATTCTACTACTAGGATTTAAAACACTGAAAGCATCATGTAAACTTCTGATATTTTTTTGTTTCTGTTTTACAGAAAATCCACTAAAATATTCAAAATCTGTCATTTTACACTTAAAATACGGTTTAGTATTTGAAACAATATAAACTGGTCTTTTTGCCATAACAAACACTCCTAATCATATTTAATATAATAATACATTCTTTTTTTATAATAAAATTCCTTTAAAAACATTAAGCATGAACCATACATATATATATTATACGATTCATGCTTAATTATAATTTTTAAAAATATTAACTTATATTTTAAGATTTATTAGCAACAAAATTTACAAATTCAGCATTTGATATCGAAATATGATATCTATCTAAAGCATATAAAACATAATCTTCTATAAATATAATAATCGATTTTGGATTTAAAGCATATGATATATCTTTCATATCTTGAGAATACCATATTATTACTGTACCTTCTTTAAAATCTATTATTTCATCAGGCTCTCCATGTTCTTTTAACATTTCTTTTTTTACATTTTCATACTGTTCTGATGTTAGTTCCTTTATAAAAGGCATGTTTATTGCTATCAATCCATTGATATAAGTCTTAACCGTATGTGTATACTCTGATATCTTTTGGCCATATAGCGAACTAAATTTTTCTGATGTTTCTATTTCCCTAATATATATATCCTTATGTTCAAATAATTTCTTTGTTTTATCCCTAAGTTCTATAAACTCTAGTTCTGCTTCATATTCGCCTCTACGGTATGCCTCTAAATCTTCTATAAATTGGCGTTTTTCTTCTTCAGTAAGCTCGTCTTCACCATATGGAGCACAATCATATATATATCCATAGTCATATGTTGTTTCATATTTTTCTTTATCTAAATTTAT
>JADIMN010000095.1 GCA_017694735.1 Candidatus Alectryobacillus merdavium | reverse complement strand
AGATACCGCTGATCCAAGGTCCAACACCTAAGACCATTCTTGCTTGATTAATTGGAGAACTACCTCCGACAATCCAAGAAGTATAAATCCAAGACGAACCAATGGTGAAAATAAATATTGCTAATAATATTTGAACAACAGCTGAGAAAATATAATAGCCTCTTGATTTTGGACCGATGCAGTATGTCGAGATACCGACGATTAAGATTAATAACCAAATGATATAGATGGTCCAGTTGAAATTAAATTCTAATAAATTAGTATTAGATAAACTGACTTTTCCGCCAAAAATCGTTGTCCAACCCCAAACAGGTGTTGATCTAAGGAAGATTGTCGGTGTTAGAACTAAAACTAAAAATGAAATGATTGTTAAAATTAAGGTTAACATTACAAATATGCTTTTTTTGTTACTTTGTTTGACCATTGAAAGTTTCCCCCTGAGAATAGGCTTGTTTATTATAACACATAAAAAAGTATATAAATAAACATTCTATTTAATTATAAGAGATTTTAAACTCTTTTCAATTAATTTTTACTGATATTTCATCAGTAAGCGATAAGTATACTTTTTCTAGCGAAGATTTGATATTATCTAACGGGAGTTTTGCAGTTAGAGTCTTGACATTATAACAAAATACAATATCAATCTATTAAATATTTAATCTTCTTCTACTATGTAGAAGTTTTTTTAATTTCGCTTAGAAATATTTTTAAAAATTTTTCAGTTTCTCTTTTATTTTGTAGTATTATGTAGTATCATTTTAAATGTAATTTAATGGAGATTTTGTTTATGAAATTAATGACAAGCAAGAGCAAAAATAAGACCTTCTACTATGTAACTGAGAGCTTTAGAAAAGGAGATAAAGTATCTTCTAGGATTGTTTTAAAAATAGGTGAACATAATGAACTATTATCTCAAGGTATAGATGATCCAAAAGCATATGCGTTAAATGAGGTTAAGAAGTTAAACGAAGAAATTAAAGAGAATAAATTAACAGTTTCAGAGAACATTGATTTCTCTGAAACATTAGATAGAACAGTTATCAATGATATAAGCAAAGAACTAACTAAGAACATTGGTTATATCTATCTTGATAACTTAATGGATTCTTTAGATATTGATAAGTTTGCTAAATCAATTAAGACTAGAGCAAGATTTGACATTTCAACCATTCTTCGTTATCTATCTTTTGATAGGGTTATTAATCCTCGTTCTAAACTTAAATCATATGAAGGAAGACATGAATATTATGGCAATTTTGATTTCAGCCTTCCTGATGTTTATAGGTGTTTGACGTTAATTGGAGATAATGATAAATCATTACAAAAGCATTTATTTGAAGGGACTAAAAAAATTATCGATATCAATGATAAGGTTCTTTATTATGACTGTACAAATTTTTATTTTGAAACCGAACAAGCTGATGAAGATGTTTTAGACGATGAAGGAGAGATTCTTCGTTGGGGTTTAAGAAAATATGGTTTAAGCAAAGAACATAGACCTAATCCAATTGTTCAAATGGGATTATTTACTGATGCCAATGGCGTGCCTATTTCCTATGAACTTTATCATGGAAACAACAACGAGCAAAATACAGTTATCCCCTTAGAAGATAGAATGATAAAAGATTATGGAACATCACAGTTTATTTATTGTTCAGATGCTGGTTTAGGTAGTCTAGACAATCGTTTTTTTAATGTTTTAGGTAATAGAAACTATATAGTTACTCATTCTTTAAAGAATACAGCTAAAGAAGAAGTTGATTTAATGATGAAAGATTCAAACTGGAAAATTTTATCATTTGATTCAAAAGACGAATTAAAAGACAAAAATGTATCTATTGAAAAATTTAAAAATGTCTGGAGCAAGAAAGTTAAGGGAGAAAAATTAACTCCAAAAGAAATTTTATTAACTAATTATGATATGGTTTATAAAGTCTTTCCGTTAAAGAGAAAAATACCTGCTAATTTCTTAAAAAAACAAAATATTAAATTATTAAAAGATATTGAATTAGAAGAAACTATCTATATTACCTTTTCAATATCAAACTATTTTTATCAAAGTGATATCTTCAATCAGCAGCTTGCAAGAGCAGGTGACATTGTTGAAAAGAATAAACCTATTGGAAGAAAAGGACCTAATGATCCAGGAAGATTAGTTAAGAATCAAGCCTATACTAGTGAAGGCGAGGTAGCGACAGAAAGCATTAATTTTATTGATGAAAAGAAGGTCGAAAAAGAAAAAAGATTTCATGGCTTTTATGCTTTAGCAACTAGCCTAGATTATCCTGTTGAAGACCTTTTAAGAATTAATGCTTCACGTTGGAAAATAGAACAATCCTTTAGAATCTTAAAGACAGATTTTGAAGCAAGACCAGCTTTTGTTTACACAGAGTCTAACCTAAGAGGACATTTTGCCATCTGTTATATAGCATTATTGCTTTATAGAATTATAGAAGAATTATTTAAGAAAACAGGTAAGCATTTTACAACAAGGCAGATTTTAACAACTCTTAGAAATATGAAGGTTTTGGAAGCATATGAAAAAAAGGCTTTTATCTCTGCTTATACAAGTTCAACTGTTTTAGATGCATTAGAGGAAACATTTAAATGTGGGTTTGACAAGAAAAAACTTAAGCCTTCCTACTTAGAAAGATTAGTAAAAAAGAACTAAAAAAGTAAAAATTTTACCACGTATTACTACATTTGATATGTGTTAACTGAAAAACTCGAGATTATATCACATCAGTTTTAGGAAAACAAGTATCTAAAAGAAATTTTTCTTCCCCTTATATGTAACAATCATACCGGCTTCCTAACGTTCAGAATGGTTTCTACTGTCTGCTGCGGTGTTTGGTTGGAATTGTCCAGCCAAAAGCCGATCCGTGGTGTTGTCTGCATTTTACTAAATACAAATTCAATGTATACAGAAAGAAATATATAAGGAGTGGGAGGGATTCCGCCGTAGTCGGCATTGTAGGAAAATCCAAAAGTTTAGATTTTCTCAAAATGCTTATCTTTTGGTCTTTGGTTCGGAATAGTGTAGTGCTGGCGGTCTATCTATTGTTTTCGGTTGCTTGCTTCTTTACCGTACATGAGCAT
>JADIMN010000094.1 GCA_017694735.1 Candidatus Alectryobacillus merdavium | reverse complement strand
AATAATGCTACTTATTTAAATAAAGGAGAATATAATGAATTATTAATAGGTGGATATGGAAGTATAGAAAAATATAAAAATTCAAATATAGATTTAATATCAGATTATTCATTTAATGTCAGTAATTATATGGATGTAGCATTACTATCTAATTTAGGAGTAAAAAGAATTACTTTATCTGAAGAATTAGATAAAACACATATTAATAATATAGTTAAAAATTATTATGATAATTTTAATACATATCCAAATTTAGAATTAATTATATATGGTAGAGCAAAACTAATGCATTCTAAGTATTGTGTATTAAAAAGATTAAATATGTGCGGATTATGTAAAAATAATAAATTCGCTTTGAAAGATAAATTTGAAACATTCCCAATAACTTTTAATGATGATTGTACGATGAATGTTTTAAATTCAAAGTATTTAAATTTAATAGATGATTTAGATAAAATTAAAGGAATAAACTATTATAGACTAATATTTACAGATGAAAACGAACAAGAGGTTAGAAATATTATTTTATCTTGTATTAATACATTAAATAATAAATCAAACGAAAAAACCTTCAATAACCTAAAACACACTAGAGGTCATTTTGTTAAAAAAGCATTATAAAAAACACCCACGGGTGTTTTTTATTTTGTTTATAATTTAATCTTAAATTATCTCGATATATAAATTAAAATCACATTCATCAACTGCAGTTGAAACTACAACAGTACAATCATCATATTTTTTTTCATATGATTCAAGGTCATCTCCTAACATAAATCCTGCCATCATTAAATCCATCGTATAATTAAATTGTTCATCACTTGCAAGTTCTGCAGTAGAATATGTTCCCATTAATGTTGCAAATCCAAAATCTGGGAATATAGTCGTCATATCCCATCCTAAATCAGGATAAATAAATGGAAGTTCATTTACTCTTTCTTCGTTTCCAAGTAGAGAAACTAAATCTTGATAAAAATCCATTTCTGACCAGGATTGAGGTATTGTTGGATAAATTATTTCATAATCTTGGTATGGAATAACAGCTCCTTGTAATTTATCAATTGTTAAATTCATATGCCATGTTGCATACGAATAATCATAATTTATTTCGATGCTATCGTTTTCGATATTCATTATAAAAGATTTTTCATCAATACTATTTGAATCGTCTCTTATAAAAGTTGATGGTAAAAAATGAGATAAGTGTTTACTTAAGTTTAAACCTTGATGTAATTTATAACTATTATTATCAAGATAGAAAAATTCACTTGCCATTTTAAAATCGTTTAATGTATTAATTACATTTCTTCCTGGAATAGGATTACTTCGTGCTAGAAATTTAACTAAATCATTTTCTTTTAAAACATCAAATTCAACAAGCCCATTTTCAGTATCTAGTGCTCCATATTGTGAAGTTATATTATCTTCAGTATGGGTAATTAAATATATATTTTTATTAACAATTACTTCATAAACTTCAGAAATACTATTATCATCTGGATCAATTATAGTATAAGTAAATCGATATTCTTGTTTTTTAAGGATATTTATTTTTTCTTTCAAAATATTACTAGCTTCACTTTCTTCAAATAATTTTATTTCAGGAATATCTATATCTTCTTTATTTAATAAACTACCATTTGCAGTATATCTATAATAAGTAGAAGAGTAATCACCTGGATCATAATTTGATATAAATGAGAAATTTATATTTTGATTATCATCAACTAAAAAAACTAATGAATTAAGTTCTCCATAATATTGAGTAAATATTGTTTGCAAATATGTTTTATCAAAATTTGTTAAATTTAATGTATATTCATTTAATCTTTCTTTATTAAAATCATCTATACTTATATTTAAGAAAGGATTTTTATATTTTTCATCATAAACTTGATCTTCAAAAGTTTCATAATTCATTTCTCTTTCTTCTATAATTTGAGTATTATCTACATTTATTTCTTTAATAACACTATAACCTTCACTATCTTTAAATCTATGACAAGTATTTGTTAAATTGTTATTTGAGTCATATTCTTCATTTAAGTATTCATTTTCACCAATATAAGTTATAGTATTAAAAGTCTCAGGATTAGTAGCTTCATCTGTTTCTTTATTAACTGTTTCTATAGTTAAAGTAAAAGACATAGACAATTCACTATGTAATTTATTTAATAAGACTTCATCTTTATTAATTTCATCTTTTGAAGTTGTAATTGATGATGAATCTAAATTAGTTTGAGTAGTAGTTAATGTATCTTTAGTAGTTGTTTCTAAAGAGGAAGTAGTAGTAGTATCCCCACATCCTGTTAAAACTAGTAAAGATAGAAGTAATAATTTATTTAAATGTTTTTTCATAAATCCTCCTTTGTATAAAATAATGTTTTTCTTAGGCCTTTATAATATCAAAAATGTAATATAATTAAAATGAAAATTTATAAAAATATTGTTAGATGACAAACTCAATGCAACAAATTGATTATTTTTGGTAAGAATCTAATTTTAAATAGAGTTTGTTGCATTTACCTTGCCAAAGTTTGCTTTATTTTAGGATTTTTATGTATAATTTAGGCATAGCAAAGATATCGTTGATTTATTAACTCCAATTCTAGAAGCAATTTCAGTAATATTCATACCCTGATGAATACAAGCTTGTATAACCATACGATCTTCAATTGTCAGTCTTTTTCTTTGTTTATTTTTTCTTTTCATAACTCACTCCTTTCTAATTCCAAATAAGCAAAGAAGACAAAAAAATTATAAAAAAAGAAAAGTACTTATAAAACAGCTAGAGTTGCGTTAACATTGTCACTTACTATAACAAATCTTTTTGTTGTTTTAATATTATTTCATTTGAATATAAAAAACTCTTAGTGTAAAATATTAAAGCATTGGCTGTGTAGCTCAGTTGGCTAGAGCAGTCGGCTCATACCCGGCGCGTCGAGGGTTCGAATCCCCCCACAGCCACCAATGTTGGACCAATAGCGCAATTGGTTAGAGCTTCCCGCTCATAACGGGGTGGTTCCGGGTTCAAGTCCTGGTTGGTCCACCAATAATGGAGGTTTACCCAAGTGGTTGAAGGGGATGGTCTTGAAAACCGTTAGGGGGTGCAAGCCCCGCTAGAGTTCGAATCTCTAAACCTCCGCCATTCTAAAAATTCTCTTGATGTTTTTATAAAATACATCAAGTTATTGATATATTGTGTTGTCCGATTAATCGGGCTTTTTTAATATAAACAACATTATATTTTTTGAATTTTTTTTAAAATATTAAATTATACTATCGGCAAGATTTCAAATAAAATTAAAAAAAATATAAATTATTCTTGCCGATAAAAATATATATTTAGTAGAACAAAAAAATATTTTAAATTAGATTTTCATTATTTTTATATAAATAAAATATTGTCAATTTTTAAAAATTTCTTAAATTAGATATATATTTTCTATTATAATAATTTTAGAAAACATTATGGCTTATAAAGACAATGAAAATTTAGGATATGAATATAATAATGCTTTCGATAATGAAATAATTTTAAGTAAGGATTATTCTCATGATCCTGGTGAATATAATGAAATAAGTATTTATAAAGGATTAGGAAAAACTAGTGAAGAATCATCTAGTGATGAAGAAAGTTCTTCTTCAGATACTGCTTCTAAAATTGTTGCTATGTCTTTAACAACTTCAATAAGTATGTTTGTTGGAATTGGAACTCTAGTTATTGGAACAATTATTGGAATATCAACAAGTTTAACTTATTTAAGTAATCAAAGTCATATTGGAATAAGTAGTGCAACATGTTATTTTGAAGGTAGTAATATAGATTCAAATAATTTAAATATTCATTTATTAGACTTTAAAGGTAATACTCTTTCAACTTGTAAATTACAAGAATCAAGTAATGATGGATATTATGTTGCATCATTTATTGATTTAACTCCAAATACTACATATTTTTTAGAAGGAGTATATAGTGATGGAAAAATTCTTTCTTTAGGAAACTCTTCTTATTTTACAACACTTGAAATTCCTAGCTATCAAGTAAGTATTGATAAAAGTAATTATAATAAGCAAGAACAATTGTATGAATTAACATTTAATATAGATAATTATGAATCAAATCAAAATATAGAAGCATTATTAGTATGTGAAAATGATTCTACATTAAATCAAAGTAGTGTATCAAATACTGGATCATTTACTTTTACTCTACCTAATATCTTATCTTCATATAGATTAGAGTTATATCAAGAAAATTATCTTGTAGGACAAGCTAGTTTTTCAGATTATTCTAATATTTCTTTAATAGAAGAATCTTTAGTAGTTGGTATTTCATCTTTTTATGCTGGATTTAATTCTGGAGATATAGTTAACCAAGATTTAAGATGCTATGTAAAAGAAGATAATAAAGACGAAAAAATATATTTAGATATTGCAATGGATGGAGAAGCTTATTATGCAATATCAGATTATGTACTTTCTCCAAATACTTCTTATACTTTATATATTGTTGATGATAGTAGACCTACATTTATTTATTATTCTTATAAATTTAAAACTTTAGAAATTCCACATTATGAAATAGAAATAGATGATTCTCAATTTGATTTAGAAAACCAATCATATTTATTAACTTTTAAAATTAATAATATAAATAATGCAATTATAGACGCATATTTAACATGTTATAGTGATGAAACATTAAATAGTGAAAGTATTTTCATTGATAATGAATTGATAATTAGATTAATTAATCCATATTCAACTTATAGATTAGACTTAGTTCAAGAGGGTTTTGATGTTGGTAGTATTGAATTTAGTTTATTTACACCAATGAGTATTGTTACTAATTCAATAAAAATAACACCATATTCATTTACTGCTAATATAAATCTTGGAAGTATACCAAGCGATACTAATTTATATGGATATGTACATTTGAAAGACGATGAAAATGCTACTATTGAAGCAATATTAACAATTAATAATACTTTATTATTATTTGAAGCAGTAGACTTACAAAGTGATTCTGACTATGTATTAAAAATAATTGATAATGATAGACAAACTTTTGTCTATTACACATATGAATTTAAGACGAGTGTTATTTAGAGATTTTTCTATTAATAAATTTATTAAACAAAAAAAGGAGAATTAATATGGGGAAAGTAAAAAAGAAAAGAAAATTAAGAATTACCTTAAGAGGTATAACATTAACAATTGTAATAGCTGCATACATATTACTAATTGTTGGATCATTTTATTGGAGTGATAATCACTACTTTAAAGCAATAAGTCCTTTTGCAGATTTTCCATTAACTGAAGATGGAAAAAGAGATGGATTTGATCTATTTTTAAGAATTATAGGATTATGCTTTGTAATTATATCTATTACAGACTTAGTTAGATTTATTCTTAATCTTGTTGGCCCTAGATTTAAAAAGGGAAGATCACTAGCTAGTTTATTATCAAGTTTTGCAAAGTATATTGGTGCTATTGTTCTTATATTTACAATATTAAGTACTTTAGGAGTAGATACAACAGTATTACTTGCTAGTGCTGGAATATTATCTTTAGTTGTTGGTCTTGGTGCACAACCTTTAATTGAAGATATATTTGCTGGTGTATTTATAGTATTTGAACATACTTTTGATATTGGAGATATTATTGTTGTAGATGGTTTTAGAGGCACTGTAAAAGAAATGGGTGTAAGAACAACAAAAATTGAAGATGCTGGTGGAGACGTTAAAGTTATTAATAATTCTGATATTAGAACATTAATTAATATGACATCAAAATTATCTACTGCAATTTGTGATGTATCAATTGGCTATAATGAAGATATTAAGAAAGTTGAAGAAATATTAAATATTAATTTACCTAAAATAAAGGAAAAATATAAAACAATTATTAATGGTCCAACATATTTAGGAGTACAATCTCTTGCTGATAGTGGAGTTATTATTAGAATAATTGCTGATTGTAATGAACTTGTTAGATATCAAGTACAAAGAGATATAAATAGAGAATTAAAAATTATTTTTGATGAAAATAATATTACAATTCCATATCCACAAATTGTAATTCATCAATCAAATGAAGAAAATAATTAAGAATTGCACTATATTTTAATATCTAAAGGAGAGAATTATGTCAAAATATTATCTTGCTTATGGATCAAATTTAAATTTAGTACATATTAATAATTTATGTCCATGTATTAAAAAAGTTGGGTCAATGATGTTACAAGGATATGAATTAGAATTTAAAAAATATTTAACTATTAAAGAAAATAAAGAAAGTTCTATTCCAGTTGGTATTTTTGAAGTAAATGATTATGAAGAGAAAAGAATTGATAGATATGAAAGTTATCCAGTTTTATATAGAAAAGAAAATATTTTAATAAATATAAATGGTGTTCCATCATACGGATTTATTTATATAATGAATGAAAATACTTATGATATAACTCCACCTAGTAATGATTACTTACAAAGAGTTATTAAAGGATACTCTGATTTTGGATTTAATCAAAAATATATTATAGATGCTTTAAATAAAACTTATAAATAAAAATAATTAAGTTTTGCAGTGCTTTATTTAAAATAATAATCATATAGATCATTAATTTTCTTAATCTTTTTTGGAAATAATTTATAAAATTTTGAATTATGATTTTTTAAGAAATCTCCTTTTAATGTATTATCATTATATATTTTTTCTAATTCATATTTGCCATTTACTTTCCATCCTTCTAACATTCCAATACTAATTGCATTAGTAGGACAAAAAAATGAACATCTCATACACATTTCACAATTTTTATGAAATTTAATTTTATTACTTATTATTTCTATATTTTTAGTAGGGCAATTATTTATACATAAATTACATTTTATACACTTTTTATAATCTACTTTATAAAAAATAGAATTTATTGGTCCACCAAGTCGTTGTATTTTAAATATAAAAGAATTAAATGAGTAAAAATAATTCTTTTTTATTTTAGTAATAATATTATTACTTAATTCATAATATAAAATTGATAATAATTTATCATTATAATTAAATAATTCTTTTATAAAATTATCCTCATATCTAAAATGAATATTATATGGTAATAAAAAGTGATACTCATTTAATAATATTCCTTTATTTCTTTTAATTTTGTTAATTAATTTATAAGATGAAGAATTATTTAATCCAAGTGGTTCTCCACTTTGTTTTGCAATAATATATTTTTTTCCTGGCAAAATCTTAATCTTTTTAATATATTTTTCAAAAATTCTAGGCATATTAAATGCATAAATTGGATAAGAGAAAATTACTAAATCATAATTTTGAATATTTTTTAAACTACTATTAATATCAATAGAAAACAATTCAACTTCATATAAATTATGTTCTACCAATTTATTTTTAATTTTATTTGCTAAGAATAGTGTGTTATATGTTCCAGTAAAGTAAATAATTATTGCTTTCATAAGTTAATTCTACTAAAAAATTATTTTATATTTAAATACTTTTCTAATCTAATCTCTTTATAATATAATAATAAGACATGTTTAAATATAAAAAATATGCTTTTAGTAGAGAAAAATTAAAAAGGTTTAAAAAAGGATATAAATGAAAAAACTAAAAATATTTAATGTAATGTGTTTAACTATGTTAGTTATAAGTAGCATTACTTCTTGTACATTTGGAAATACTTTATCTTCTTCAAGTGATAATACAACAAGTCAAGATATATCAAATACTAGTAATACAAGTCTAGTTTCAAGTATTTCTTTTGAAGAAGAAGGACCAATAAATTTAAAAATTGGTGAATCTCATGTTTTAAAAATTAATGTAGAAAATGTTTCTAGTTTTTTAATTGAAAGTTCTAATACAAATATTGTTAGAGTTGTTCAAACATCATCTAGTTATGTATTAAGAGCTCTATCAGATGGAAGTGCTACTATATATGCAAAAGTTAATGATGAAATATATGATAGTATTGAAGTAAATGTAGTAGAAAGTGCACCGACTTCAATTGTTATTTCATCTACTTCAAATGAAGCATTAGTTGGAAGTAGTATAAATATATCTATTGATATTGATAAACAATCTTATTTAGATGAAGTTAGCTTAAATATTATTGAAGGAAGTGATTTAGCTAGCATTGAAGGAAGTGAAATATATTTTGCTTCTAGTGGTACTGTTAAAGTTCAAGCAAGCTATCAAAATATAAAATCTAATATTTTAGAATTTTATGCTTATGATTTTACTATATCTTTAAATAGTAATGATATTGAAGTTGGAGACCATGAAAGAATTAGAATTTCTAATTTTAATGGAGATAAAACAAAGTGTAGTGTAATAATTGAAGATGAAGAGATATTATCTAGTGGAATAGATGCTTTTGGATACTTACATATAAATGCTTTAAAAGTTGGAAGTTCTAGCTTTTATGTACAATCAAGTGATGGATTAATTTCTAATAAACTTGTTGTAAATGTAGTTGGAGGAAATCCATATTTAGATATAGATAAAAACGAATTTTATAATAATTATAAAAGAGCAACATCTCTTCTTGACTCACAATATAGAAGTGAATGTTATTTGATGTCTGGAGACATTACTCCTCAAGATCAAGAACCTGAAATTGCTAGTAATCAACCAAAACAAGGTAATATGTTAATTCATAATACTACTAGAGATTTTTCTAATAATGGTAATGTATATACTGTTTATAATGTTAATGGAGAAAAAGAATTTGACATATATTATGGTGGAGCATATACAAGTTTAGAAGAAGTTGCAGCTTATATTTATGCATGGGGTGAAGTACCAGTTAATTATGATCCAGATAAAGATGCTGAACCTTATAATTCAAACTGGGGAGAATATTTAAGAGTTAATAATACTTATTTTAGTGGTGATACAGAAAAATACCCATATGAACCAAAACTACCAAATATAAGTGGAATAGATAATGGCAATGTTATGTATTATGAAATAGATATTGGTACTACTGGAACTGATTGTGACCCTAAATATGATCCAGAAATTTATAATGATGGAGAAAGAATTGTAAGAGGTGCAGCAAGAATTGTTTATACTTATTCATATAAAAATGGTGATCCAGTAAGTGATGAAGATAGATATGTATTTTATACTTATAATCACTATAATGATTTTCAAGAATATTTAAATTATTATAATGGTTGGGGAGAAATGTTTGGAAATATTACTGGAGGAGGTACTATATCAAGTAAAGTAGATTACAACCCAACTCCATATGTACAAACTTATAGGAAAGATTTATTTTAATTAAGATTATGAAACTAAATAGTAAGCAATTTAACTCAATTTATATATTTTGTATATTACATTACGGTATTGTAAACAGCGATGAAATATATCGATTAATTTTAAGATATGATCATACTTTTAAAAAGAAAGATCTAATACAAGATTTAACTAAAAGATTAGGAAAAAGAAATAATTTATATTTTATGGGTGTTACAAAAAATAAAGTCTTTTTCTTATTTGATAATAGATATAAAAAAGCTCCTGATTTAATAGCAGAATATGAAAATTTAAGAGATCATGCTACAAATTCTTATTATTTGCCCGATTTTTTTGAAGATTTATTAGTATACACTCCTAGAAATATTGAAAAACATAAGCTAGTATTTGATAAAAACCATTTAGCTTTAATTCAAGCGTATTTTGATGAACATCTTACATTTAAAAAACTTGAAAGAATGAGAGAAGAAGCTGGAAATTTCGCTGTTGATTTATTATTAAAACATATTAGAAGATTATCATTTAATCCTCATCCTTTTAATTTTGATTTATTTTTTTCTGATCTAACTTCATATGTATATATGAGTATTGGACAATTTGAATTTAGAAGTTTAGTAGAGGAGATTAATGTATTACTAAATACTGTTAGATTTCCAGCATATAATGGTTATACCGCAAAAGAATTAAGCAAAGTAAATGAATTAATTCTAGTTAAAGTTCATGATGAGAGCAGCTTTTTACTAGCTCTTGAAGATGCTCTTAGAAAATATTCTAATTATTACGATTTATTTTTTGAATATTGTTTTGGAATGTTATTTGTTAGCCCATATACAAGAAGAAAAATTGATGAGTTACTTGAAAAGTATAGACCAAGTTATAATATAGAAATTAAAGACTAGTTAAAAAACTTAACTTTTAAATTTTCAAGAGTATAATAACAATTTAGAAATCTAAGATTTCTAATTTGTATTATGTCTTTATATATTTTAAGTGTTAGAAAATTTATTTTATTTAATATTATTAATTTCTTATTATTTTCAATAGTAGGACTTTTCTTAATCTTATTTTATTTATATTATAGTTTTATTTTTTCTTTTTTTATTGGATTTATATTTGGAGTAATAAATGCTGGTATTTTATTAATTCAAAAT
>JADIMN010000093.1 GCA_017694735.1 Candidatus Alectryobacillus merdavium | reverse complement strand
GCTCAAGTAAAATTAAAATTAGAAGACTTTTTAAAAATAGTAAATCCAAATATTGAATCTATCACAAATTAAAGGGGCTGTTAAGAAATGAAAATTCTTAACAGCTTTTTTTGTTTAATAAAAAAAGCCTAAATTTATAAAAAGATAGGCTTTATGTACAATATTCTTGTCAAGGAGGTATTGTACATGCCTTATTTTACCATAGAAAAAACGTTTTTAATTCCTTCCCTCGAACTTTCTTTTGAGGAGAAGAAAAAATTTGATATTTTTCTTACGATTTTAGAAGATTCTGGAGTCGGAGAAATTATTGAAACAGCCACAAGAAAAACATATTCAGCAGGTCGTAAATCCTATAATCCTTATAGACTTTTCGCTGCAATAATTTATGGGTTTTCAAAGCATTCAGGTAGCGTTAGAAAAATAGAAGAAAGCATTTTTTATGACTTAAGATTTATTCATTTGATGGAGCAGGAAAGACCTTCATATGTCACAATTTCTTCCTTTCTAAAAAATATAATTGCGCCAAATCATTTAGAAATTTTTAGCAAAATTATAAAAACTGTTATACGATACTTTGACATAAATATCGATGATGTCTTTCTTGATGGAAGTAAGTTTGAGGCAAACGCAAATAAATACAAGTTTGTTCGGAAACCTACCACTTTTCATTTAAAATTAGATTTAAAAATTAAAACTCTATTAGAAAAATATATTTGTATTCCGACTAATAAAAAATCATTTACCTCAAAAGAAATAGCTGAATACTTAGTAAAAATTATTAAAATAGCTAAAGAAAAAAATATTGAGTTAGAAAGCATTAAGTTTGGGAAAGGTTCTAGAATTCCTGAGATTGCCAAAGACTTAAAAAAGTTAAATTCATTCTTAACTAAATCTTTGGAGTATGAAGAAAAAGAAGAAATTTGTGGCCAGAGAAATTCATATTATAAGACTGATAGAGATGCTACAGCGATGTGTTTGAAACAAGATTATTATTCAGGCTTAGGAAGTAATATGCACGCCGGATATAATGTTCAACTAATTGTTAGTAAAGGTATAATATTAGCTTATTATGTTGGTCAACACACGAATGATTTTTATGAATTTATTCCTATATTGCAACGTTTTTATGATAATTTCGGGTTTTATCCAAAAAGAGTTTGTGCAGATTCCGGTTATGGATCGCTATTGAACTATAGGTTTTTGAAAGAACATAATATAGAAAACTTTGTCAAATATAATTTGTGGAGACAAGATGTATTAAGTCTTAATTTTAATTACTTTCACTTCACTAGCGATCATAAATTGGTTTGTTTTAACAACAAGACAGCAAGGGAAGATACTTCATATAATGGGAGGCATATACATAATAAAAATAATAGGTACTATATCATTGATGATTGTCGTCGATGTAGATATAAGAGAATATGTTTTATTCCTATTAAAAACAAGAATAAGCATACGAGAGTATTTGAAACGAACGAAGAGATGTATTGGTTTAAAAAAGAAGCAATGGCTAATCTACTATCTAGAAAAGGGATTGAAATGAGAGTTAATAGAAGTTCTCAAGTTGAAGGTGTATTTGGAATTATTAAACAAGAGATGAACTATGAAAGAATTCGTAGAAGGGGCTTGGAGAATGTCTCTGCAGAAATAATGCTTGTTTGTTTAGGACTAGTAATTAGAAAGGCCTTTGGGTTGCTAAGTGGTACTGCAAGTATTAACTATCGGGAAGCTCCAAAAGAGTTAGAAGATGAAAAGATCCCACCCCTTAATATTAAAAAGTTATTGAATAAGAAAAAAAGACAAAAAGGAAAGAATGAAAAACTAAGAAAGGAATATAAAAAGCATAAGAAAAAATTCATTTCTTAACAACGTAGTTGTTAAGCCTTTATTAGTATTTTGTGTAAAAGAAAAAAGGCTGCTAAGAATTTTCATTTCTTAACAGCCCCTTTCATTTGCTATTTTATATATCTTACATCTAAATTATTTAATGCTTCTTCAATTAAAGGTTCAAAATCAAATTTTGATTCGATATGTCTACATTCATCTAAATGTGGACTTGTTTTTGGCTTAACAGGAGCGAAAATTGTGCAACAATCTTCAAACGGTCTAATAGATATATCATAAGTTCCAATTTTTTCACTTATCTTAATAATATCAACTTTATCATATGTACATAATGGTCTTAAAACAGCCATATTAGTAACTTCATTAATAACATTTAATGAATCAAGAGTTTGACTTGCAACTTGTCCTACGCTTTCTCCTGTTGCTAAGCAAGGTATTTTTAATCTAACTGCCAATCTACTTGCTATTCTATACATCATTCTCCTCATGATTGTAATTGGATAACCTTCTGTAGATATTTCATAAATCTTTTCTTGAATCTTTGTAAATGGAACAATAAACAATCTAATTTTTGGTTGGAACTTATTTAAAGTATGTAGCAAGTCTTCAAGTTTATCGATAACTCCACTATTGGTATATGGAGGTGAAGCAAAATGAATACAGGTAATTTCAATGCCTCTTCTAATTAGTAAATAACTAGCGACTGGTGAATCAATTCCTCCACTAATCATCATTAAGCACTTTCCAGTTGAACCACTAGGATAGCCACCCATTCCTTTTACTGTAGTAGTAAATAAATAAGCACCATCATCTCTGATTTCAATGTCTAAAGTAATATCAGGATTATGAACATCTACAGTTTTATCGGTATTTTTAAGAATAATCCCTGCAATAGCCCTATTAATTTCATCACTTATATATGGATATGATTTATCAATTCTTCTTGCGTGAATTTTAAATGTTGACCCTTTTTCTTCTTTTAAAATTCTTAATGCCTCACTTTTAATATTTTCTAAATCTGGATCAATTTTTAAAGCTAAAGAA
>JADIMN010000092.1 GCA_017694735.1 Candidatus Alectryobacillus merdavium | reverse complement strand
ATATTTTGAAAAATCTTCGTTTAAATTATTTTGATTATCCCAGTTTGATAAAAAAAGTAAAATATTTCCAAATGTTGCTTTTCCCTCTATTCTTATACAATTATCTCTCCATTGACCAAATCTAACTTTTTTATTTATATACTCATCTGCAATATTTATTCCACCTGTATAAGAAATAAGACCATCAATAATAATTAATTTTCTATGATCTCGGTTATTCATTTTAATATCTAAAAACGGTTTATAGATATTAAAAATTTTACATTCAATTCCATACTTTTTTAATTTTTTATCGTATCTATATGGTAATTTTTGCATACATCCAAAATCATCATATAAAATTCTTATTTCGACCCCTTCTTTTGCTTTTTCTATTAAAACATTTAAAATTTGATCCCAAAAATAACCTAATTCAATAATATAAAATTCAATAAAAATAAAATTTTTGGCTTCTTTTAAATCTTTTAATAGATCATCTAATACTTTTTCTCCTGGAAAATAATAGTTAACTTTACTTTCATTAAATGGAGGAATATATCCTTTCTCATATAATGCTCTACATAAAGCAAAACCATCACTATCTTTCTTTTCTAAAGAATATAAATCATTAGTATAATTTCCATATTTTATTAATAAATTATTGTAATTTATAATTTTCTTTCTTTGCCTCTTATTGTCTCTTTTATTTGCGAAAAGTAGGTAAAATAGTGCTCCACCAACTGGAACAATAGCTATTAAAAGCATCCAAGCAAGTTTATATGTTTCATTTGCTTTTGAGTTTACTACAAAAACTAAAAAAGGAACATTTAAGATTAATGCAGCAACTAAATAATAATATCCATAGTCAGTTAAAATACCTAAAACACTAAAAGCAACAATTAATGCGATTTGGCTTGTTAATAATAATGCTAATATAAAAAATCTTGATGTAAAAAATTGTAAAAATTTTCTCATACGTTTATTTTATCTTATTTAATTAATTTAAAAAATTAAAAATTTCATAAATATCATCAACTAATAAATCATTATCTTTTTTTAATTTATTATATGAATTGTGTCCTTTATAAAATGATATTACTTTAATATTACACTGTTTTGCAACTTCAATATCATGGCTTGTATCACCTAAATATATACAGCTATTTGGATTTATATTATGATCTTTTAAATAATTTAACATAATTTGTGTTTTTGATAATGCATACTTATTTTCTTGTGCTAAAACATCATCAAAATAATTTTTAATTCCATAAAATTCTAATTGTTTTTCAATTAATTTTATATAAGAAGCAGTCAATATAATTAAAGAATAACCTCCATCTTTTAACCTTTTTAATGTTTTTATTACATTGGGATATAATTTATTATCTTTAAATCTTTCATCATAATATCCAATGAAATCATTTGCAACTTCATCATAATTAATTTTGTTAAAATCAAAACCAATTTTTTTATAATAATCTCCAACTGGAAAAGAAAACTCATCTAAATAAGAATTTAAAGAAATAGTTTTATTTTTGTCTACGTATTTATGAAGACAGTAATTTAAGGCGTCAAGAGAAATAGAAACATCATCTAATAATGTTCCATTAAAATCAAATATTATATATTTATACATGCAAATTATACTTTTCTAATCTTTCCTTTTTTAGAATGAACAACAAATCCTCTGCCGTTTTTATCGCATAAACTTTCTGCATATTCAATGGCTTCTTTTTGAGTGTTAAATAATTTAATTACTTTTCCACCATCTGCTAATTTAACTTTCCATTTGTTTTGCTCTTTATCAAGAGAAATGTGATATCTACCAATAGGCTCTTTCTTTTCGCTAACGGTTTTTTTCATTTCACTTGGTTTAAGAGTAGTACCACTTTTAGCTGGTTTTACTTCTGTTTTTGTTGTTTCTTTTGTTTCAACTTTGCTAGTTTTACTTGTTTTGACTGCCATAAATGATTCTCCTTTATGTATGTTTCTTTATATATTTATACCACATTTTACTTATATTTTTGAGTATAAAATGTAATTTAATTTAGAATTGCTCAAGTTTTAAATAAAAAAGTGAAGAAATTTATTCTTCACTCTTTTAAAATCTATAGCAATTTAATTATATTTTTTTAAATTGAAATTACTAAGGCGGTAATAATTAAAGCAATTATAACAATAAGAATTATTACTAAACTTAATACAAACCAATTAAAGAATTTAAGTTCTTTATTTTTATTAAAGAAATATTTAATTAAAACAACTACTTCATGTAATACTAATGGAATTGCTGAAATAGCAGTTAAAGCAAGCCAATGTTCCCAATCAATAGTTGTACATCCAAAGACATTTGCAATAGCATCAACTTCTGTCATAAGAACTGTTAAACCAAAACCAATTACAAAACTTAAAGCAAATAACCAGTTCTTATCTTTAAATACATGAACAAAACTCTTTTCTGTATTTGACATACCTAACATATGGAATAATTGAGATAAGCCTAATACGATAAATGCACAAGTTTCACTTTGTAATAATAAATATTCATTTTCATTTAAAACTTTAATAATTGCATTAAGATCAAATCCACCAACTTCAATTATTGGATGATATAAGAAAGCAGCAAGTGTAATTAAACCAATTACAATTCCATAGAATATTAAAGTAAATACTCCACCTCTTGCAAATAATCCTTCTTTTGGATCTCTTGGTTTTTCAGACATAATATTTGGATCTTTTGGATCACTACCAAGAGCAATAGCTGGAAATGAGTCAGTAATTAAATTAACAAATAAAATATGAATAGCAGCAAGTGGAGTTGGAAGTCCCATACATACTGCAATTAACATACATAATACTTCACCAATATTAGATGATAATAAGAATAATACTGTCTTTTTAATATTGGCATAAATTCCTCTACCTTCTTCAACAGCTTTTTCAATACTTGCAAAGTTATCATCATTTAAAACCATATCTGCTGCACCTTTTGCAACATCAGTTCCAGTAATACCCATTGCAATACCAATATCAGCAGTTTTTAAACTTGGAGCATCATTAACGCCATCACCAGTCATAGCACAAATATTACCATTAGCTTTAAAAGCTTTAACAATACTAACTTTATTTTCTGGTGAAACTCTTGCAAAGACACGGCAAATTTTAGCCTTTTCTTGAAGTTGTTCTTCACTTAATTCATCTATTTCACTACCAGATAAGCATTGTTCAGCACTATCTGCAATTCCAAGTTGTTTTGCAATTGCAAAAGCTGTATCTTTATGATCTCCTGTGATCATAACAGTAACAATACCAGCTCTTTTAAATTCATTAACAGCATGTCCAGCTTCTTTTCTCGGAGGATCAACCATTCCAACTAAACCATAAAAGATAAGATTTTTTTCTTCTAATTGTTCAGAGTAAGAAATGGCAAGAGCTAATACTCTTAAAGCTTGACTTGACATTGATTTATTTTCGGCAAAGATTCTATCAATGTCTTGTTGAGTTATTTTTCTAACTTCGCCATTATCATAAATTCTATCGGTATATTTTAAAATTTGATCAAGAGCACCTTTAGTATAGTTTATTACTCTTCCATCTTCTAATGAGTTTTGAACAGACATCATCTTTCTAACACTATCAAATGGAAGTTCATTAATTCTTGGAGTGATTTCTTCTAAAATCTTTTTATTGTTGCCAAATAAATTGGACATTTCAACTAAAGCAATTTCAGTTGGATCACCATATGATTTATCTTTTTCAATACTAGCATTACTACATAAAGACATGCCTTTTGCTAAATTAATTAAACTTTCATCATTACTAGATAAAAATTGATCTTGATTGTAATGTTTAAAATCAACAAAAGCTTGAACAACTGTCATCTTATTTTGAGTAAGAGTTCCAGTTTTATCACTACAAACAACTGTAACAGCACCAAGAGTTTCAACACTATGTAATTTTTTAACATTAACATTTACTTTACTCATTCTTGTAACACCAGTTGCAAGAACAATTGTAACAACTGCAGGTAATCCCTCTGGAACAGCAGCAACAGCTAGTGAAATTGCTGTAACAAACATTGAAATAATTGTAGATAATAAATCTTTATCTTGAGCAGCTGCTTGAATAACAGCAATTACGAAGAATAAGATAACAAGTATAATTGCTATAATACCAAGTAATTTAGAAAGAACACCTAACTTCTTTTGAAGTGGAGTTGTATCATCTCCAGCATTTTGAAGCATATTAGCAATTCTTCCAATTTCAGTATTCATTCCAGTTTGTACAACAACACCTTCACCGTGTCCATAAACAACTGGAGTAGACATAAATACTAAATTTGCCTTATCACCAAGTGGAGTTTCCTCACTAAAAGTAACATCAGCATTTTTTTCAACCGGTAAAGATTCACCAGTCAAACTTGATTCATCGACTTTCATGTTTACTGATTTTAAAAGTCTAATATCAGCAGGAACTTGACTACCTTCCTCTAAAATAACAATATCACCTGGAACAAGTTCGCTAGCTGGAATTGTAATAATGCTACCGTTTCTTCTAACAACACTTGTTGGTGCGGTCATCTTTTTTAAAGCTTCAAGAGATTTCTCAGCCTTATGTTCTTGGAAGGTACCAATTGTTCCATTTAATAAAACGACAACTAAAATAACAATTGGTTCGATATAATCGATATGTGCAGTACTCCAACCAATTTGGCCTGGAACACTGGTATCAATAAAGGAAACAACAAAAGAAATTACAGCTGCAGCAATTAAAATGTAAATCATTGGATCATTTAATTGCTCTAAGAATACTCTTAAAATTGTTTTCTTTTTCTTTTCTGCGAGTTTATTTTCTCCATACTCGCCTCTTCTTGTTTTAACTTCATGATCGTTTAATCCCATTTCTATATTCGAATTAAAGTAATCTAAAGTTTCTTCTTTGCTTTTTGTCTCAAAAAGTACATTATCCTTTTTAAAAGCTACTTCATTCTTTTTCTTTTTCATCAAACACCTCATCTTGATTAAAACAACAAGTAGATTATGT
>JADIMN010000091.1 GCA_017694735.1 Candidatus Alectryobacillus merdavium | reverse complement strand
TATTATTGATTATTTTAATAATCAATATCAATTTTATATAATATTTTTATGGACAATAAATTTTACATTCAAAACGAATATGTTAACCAAATTGAAGTAAGTAAATCTAAATTTATTTCAATATTAAAACCATTGGAATCACTTGATGATATAGATGATATTTTAAATGATATAAAGCTTAGATATCCTAAAGCACGACACTATGTTTATGCATATATTTTTGATGAAAAACTTTATTATACAGATAATGGAGAACCTAGTAATACAGCAGGAAAACCAACATTTGATGTTTTAAAAGGTAATAATTTAAATAGAGTAATATTAATTACAATTAGATATTTTGGAGGAGTTCTACTTGGTGCTTCAAATTTACTTAGAACATATTTAAAATGCGCAAAAGAAGTTTGTTTAATGGCAAAATTGTATAAATTAGAATATACTAATTTATACCAATTAGTAATTGGTAATGAAGATTTTAAAGTTTTTAATAGGTTTATTGCTAATAATAATGGAAATATTAAAAAAATTTTCTATAATGGTGATATTATTAATTTTTCACTTCAAATAGATAAACCAATTGATGAAATGCTATATTTAAAATCATTAAATATTATTGGAAAGAATCAACTTAAAATATATAAGGAGGAGGGCAAATAATGGCAGAAAATTGTAATCATAATTGTGAAGGATGCAGCGTAGAAAATTGTTCATCAAGAATTGAAAAGCTAACTGCTAATGTTAATTCACATATTAAACATACTATTGGAATTATTTCTGGGAAAGGTGGAGTAGGAAAAAGTCTTGTAACAAGTTTAATTGCAGCAAGTTTAAATAATTCTAAGAAAAATACTGCAATATTAGATGCTGATATTACTGGTCCTAGTATACCAAAGGCCTTTGGAATTAAAGAAAAGGTATTTTCTGATGGAACATATTTATATCCATCTTATTCTAAAAATCATGTTGGAGTAATGTCTGCATCGATGTTACTTGAAAACGAAGAAGATCCAATTATTTGGAGAGGCGTCTTACTTGGAAATTTAGTAAAACAATTTTATACAGAAACAAATTGGGGAATTTTAGACTATTTATTAATTGATATGCCACCTGGAACTGGAGATGTAGCTTTAACAACTTTTCAATCTATTCCAATGGATGGAATTATTGTTGTTACAACTCCACAATCATTAGTTAAACAAATTGTAGTTAAGGCAATTAAAATGGCTAATGAGATGAATATTCCAGTACTTGGAGTTGTTGAAAATATGTCATATGTCGAATCAAATAGTGGAGAAAAAATTTATGTATTTGGTAAATCAAATACAGAAGAAATTATTAAGGAATTTGGTTTAAAACTTCTCGCAAGAATTCCTTTAAAAGAAAATACTTCTTTTAAAGTTGATCAAGGTTTAGTAGAAGAAGTTAAGCTAGATGAGATGGAAAGAATAAAAGATTATTTAATTAGTTCTTTAGAGGGAGATAAATGAGATTGAATTATTTTAAAAAAGAAGAATTAGAAGCTAGACGAAATCTTTTTGAATCAAAATTAGATGATTTTAGCATTACTTTATTATTTTCTGGAGTAAGTAAAAAAGAAACTGCTGATGAAACTTATTATTTTAGTGTTAATAGAAACTTTTATTATTTAACACAAATCGATCAAGAAGATTCTATTTTAATGATAGTAAAAACTCCAAATGAGTTAAGTGAATATTTGTTTGTCTTGCCTTATAATGAATTAAAAGAAAAATGGTTTGGAATAAGGTTAAAAGACTTCGAAGCAAGAGAACTTTCTGGAATTAATAATATTTTGTATCAAGATACTTTTGAATCTAAATTTCAACTTGTTTTAGATGAATTATCAAAGTTAAGTTCAAAAGTTATTATTAACTTAGATTTAGAAAGAGAAAATAAAATTGCTGAGTCTTATACTACTCATGAATTAAAAAGAGATTTATTAGAAAAATATAATAACATCGAAATAAAGGATATTTATGGGACTATAATTGAGCAAAGAATGGTAAAATCCCATGCAGAAATTGAACAAATTAAAGCTGCAATAAGAACAACTAGAAATGGTTTAGATAAAATTTTATTAAATATTAAGCCTGGTCTTTATGAATATCAACTTTCTGGTTTATTTGAATATAGCTTAAAAGATCAAGGAAATTTTAGAACTTCATTTAATACAATTGCAGCTTCTGGTAAAAATGCTACTATTTTACATTATCCAAATCCAGAGAGTATTTTAAAAGAAGATGAATTGATGTTGTTTGATTTAGGTAGTCAATATTTACATTATTGTAGCGATATTTCTAGAACTTATCCAATTAGTGGAAAATATAATGAACTTCAAAGCAAAGTTTATACTGCTGTTTTAAATTGTAATAAGTTAGTTATCAATTCTATTTGTCCAGGCAAAACAATTAAGGAATTACAAGAAATTGCTATAAAAAGTTTAACTCAATCATTAAAAGATTTAGGATTAATTAGTGAAGATAAAGATTATATCAAATATTATTTCCATAATGTTTCTCATCATTTAGGATTAGATACTCATGATCCAAGTTTTAGAGAAAAACCTTTAGAAGAAGGAAATGTTATTACTGTAGAACCTGGATTATATATAAAAGAGTATGGAATTGGTGTTAGAATTGAAGATGATATTTTAGTTACCGAAAGTGGCAATATTAATCTTAGTGAAGGAATCGTAAAAGAAATCAAAGATATAGAAAAGTTAATTGCTAGTCGGGAGAAATATAAAATATGAGCAAAATCTTATATAAAAATCCTTTAATTTTAACAATGAGAGATGGAAATACTTTATTAAACATGGATGTTTTAATTGAAGATAAATACATCTCCAAAATAGAAAAAAATATTCAAGCAGATGAAAACACTACTGTAATAGATGCTAGTAATACTGTTTTAATGCCAGGATTTATAAATGCTCATACTCATAGTGCAATGGTCTTTTCAAGAAGTTCTACAGATAATTTAAAATTAGATGAGTGGTTAAATAAAGCAATTTTTCCAATCGAAGATAATTTTCAAAAAGATGATGTATATCATTTAACTAAAGTTGCTATTTTAGAGTATTTAACAAGTGGTATTACAACTTGTTTTGACATGTATTATAACGTTGAAGAAATTGCAAAAGCATGTCTAGATTTAAATTATAAGATGTCAATTATTAAAGCTCCACCTGAGAGTAGAGCTAATATTAATGAAATAGAAAATACTTATAATTATCTTAATTCAATAGATAAAGATTATATTAGATGTAATTTTGGTGAACATGCTGAATATACTAGTAGTGAAGAAGGATTAAAGTTTGTTTCAATGTTATGCAATAAATATTCAACGTTTTTCTCTACTCATGCTTGTGAGACTGAAAAAGAAACAGAAGGGTGTATTTTAAGACATCAAATGACACCAATAAAATATTTTGATTCTTTATCTTTATTTAATAATGGTGGATGTATTTTTCATGGCATTTATTTAAATGATGAAGATATTGATATTTTAAAAAATAAAAATGTTAGTGTAGTTACTTGCCCTGGTAGCAATGGTAAGCTAGCAAGTGGAATTGCACCAATTAAAACTTTATTAGAAAAAGGAGTTAATGTTGCAATTGGTACAGATGGAGCAGGAAGCAATAATTGTCTAGATATGTTTAAAGAAATGCATTTATTATATTCCTTTTCAAAAATTAGAGAAAATGATGCTTCTTCATTAAATGCATATGAAATACTTAAAATGGCAACTGTAAATGGTGCAAAAGCTCTTGGATTAGAAAAGCTAGATGGAATAAAGGTTGGAAATTATGCGGATATTATTTTAATTGATTTAACAAATCCAAATATGCAACCTATTAATAATATTGTTTCTAATATCGTTTATAGTGGTTCAAAATTAAATATAAAATTAACAATGG
>JADIMN010000090.1 GCA_017694735.1 Candidatus Alectryobacillus merdavium | reverse complement strand
TGTCTCGTGGGCTCGGAGATGTGTATAAGAGACAGAGCTAATGCCGCTTTAAATGGTGCAGTTGCAAGTGCAACAATAGGTTCTAATTGCATAAATCTTTCTATCCTTATTTATATTATAAATTAAAAGTCTCATTTCGAGACTTATAATTAATCAACATATTTAATTGTAACAGCTCTAGCTTTTCCTTCGCCAACAGATTCTGTTTCAATATGTGAATATTTTGTTAATACCTTATGAACGACTCTTCTTTCATCGCTTGTCATAGGATCTAACTTAATTGTAACTTTTGTAGCAAGTACTTCTTTAGCAGCTTTTTTAGCAGCAAAAGTAATTCTTCTATATTTATTATGTTTATAATCTGAGATATCAACTAATAATCTATATCTTCTTTTAAATTTAATTCCGATTGCAAGTCTAGTTAAATCAGTAATTGCTTTAAGTCCGTTTCCATTATGTCCGATTAAAATGGAATTATGGTCAGAATCTATTGTAAATCTAATAACTTCTTCTTTATAACTTGTTTTAATATTGCTTTGAATTCCTAAAGAATCAAGTACTTTTTTTAAATATTCTGCACCATATTGAATTGCATCAGCTAATTCATATACAGATATAGTAGCGGTCTTTTTAAATAACCCTTTCTTTTCTTCTTTTACTTCATAAATTAAATTTTCTTTTTCAACGCCTTGATCGGCACAAGCTAGTTTAATAGCATCATCTAAAGTTTTAGCAGTATAATCTTTCATTTTATCTCACCTTCTTTTTATTTTTTCTTTTATGTTCTCCAATAAAGAACACAATTAAACTTTGAGCGATAGAGAATAGTGCTCCTCCAATCCAGTAAACACCCATACCACTTGGAAGAGTGAATCCCATAAATACGATAACAACAAGCATAACCCATTGAACAATTTTCATAGTTCTATTTTGTTTATCTTGAGCAGGGTTTTTACCTAATTTTGAAATTCTCTTTCTTTGTATTTTTTGAGTAATACTTGGAATTAAAGTTGCTAGTACTTGGAATATAGTCATAATAATGATTAAACCAAAAGCAGTCCACCAACCATTATCATTTCCTGGTAATCCGCTAGTATTAGTTAAAACATTCCAAATAGACATACTTAAATTCATGTTGTAGAAGTTACCTGTTGAAAGAGGACTTGAAGCACTTAAAGCACCCCAAACACAAATAAATATTGGGAATTGAATAATCAAAACTAATATTTGAGCAAAAGGATGAATCTTATTCTTTTTATACAAGGCTTGCATTTCTTGGCCCATTCTTTGCTTTTCATAATTATTAGTATTTGAATTTGGATATTTTTGTTGAATACGCATTAATTCTGGTTGAATTAATTGCATCTTTGTTTGAGAAATTGTTGCTGGTAGTGTAACTAACATTAAAAATGTTCTAACAATTAATGTAACAAGTAAAATAGCACCAACTTGAGCCCATCCATTTCCTGCAACAAGAATACTTGTATCTCCTCCAACAAATCCCATTGTAATTGAGTCAATAACAAAAGCAATAGGATAAATTAAGAAACCTTCAAAAAATCCTTTGCCCCAAGCATAACCCCAGTCTTTTTGAGTAATTTGAACTTGCTCATATTCTCCATCAGAGCTTTCATACATACCAAAAAGTTTATATTCATCACTTTCAATAGTTGAAATACAAGATCTATATGTTGAAGCAAGTGTGTTTAATTGATTTGTGTAAAGAGATAAAAAATCACTTCCAGGAACACTCCAATCAACACTTGAAGTAGTGCTTTCTGTTCGATCTCTTAAATTTTCATTAATATCGTTGTAGTTAACATAAAGTTCATGAGAGTTATCTAAACTTGAATTTAAAATATCTTGCTTATCTAAAAACTTAACAAAACCATATCTGTTTAATAATTCATTAATATTATCAACAGCACCGTCAACTCCATTAACAGAAGAATCTCCAGCAGAAGTAATAGTAGTGGTATCGATTTTAGACATTTCAACAGCAATTTTTAAAACTTCTCTATCAACAGCTTTAAAATATTCTATTGAAGGAACAAAATATCCGTTTTGAAAACTATTAGGTAATATTGTATCTCTTAAAACTACTGAATAATCAAAAGTATAATGTGCATATACTGGGCTTTCTAAATTAGTAAAACCAATTTCTTCAAGTTGAGCAGTAATATCTTCTCCAACAATTTCTTTTCCATTAAAAGTAATTGTTTGTTCATCATCGTAAATTGTTACACCTTTATCTAATACATATAAGATTCTAGATGTATCCATTGCAGAACAAAAGTTAGCAGTACAAGAAGCAAGAACAACTACTCCAAGAAACAAACCAATAAATCCTAGTATATATTTTAAAAATCTTTTCATTTGGTTCTCCGTTTATTTTATTCTTTTTATCGCGTCTTCAATTTGTGTTTTTAAACTTTCATAATTACAGTTAAGTATTTCTTTTTTTGCGATAAATATTAAGTCAAGATTAGTATGTTTTAATAAAATATCTTTTAAAATTCCTCTAATTCTTCTTTTAACTTTATTTCTTATAACAGCATTTCCAACTTTTTTTGAGACAGAAATACCAAATCTAGTAAAGTCATTGTTTGAGTTAAATCTATAATATAAGTTAAAACCAATCTCTTTTACAAATTTGTGACAATCAATAATT
>JADIMN010000089.1 GCA_017694735.1 Candidatus Alectryobacillus merdavium | reverse complement strand
CTTAAGAAAAGAAGGAATGTATATAATTTTATATAGTCATCCTCTGTAGATGATCCATCCAATCCTGCATAATCTTTTGCAGTTTCATAGACCTTGTGATTTTTCTTCAAAAATGTATCGCAATCGCTAGTGTCGACTTCCAATATGGATGCTAGATTAGCTGTTGCATCGGTGTCTTTATCGCCAAAAAACCACATAAATTGATTCTTGTAAGGCGATGTTGGCATAACAGAGCATAAAATTGAAATCTTTCTAAGAATAGCTTTACAACTAAAATTTTTGTAATTTGTATCGTTTTCAGCCTCATAAACCTCGTCTAACGAACTGGCAGATGCTATGAGCTTCAATAAGCACTTGATCTTACTATCATAATCGCTTTGCAAATCGTTTTTATTTTCAATCAATTTATTCTTTGTATAAATATTTGTGTATTTGTCTTTTCTGGAAGGATCGTTCCATCCGGTAAATTGGTAGATCATGACCTGATCATAATTTCCGATTCTGGCATGATAATGTCAATATAAAACTAGCCAATTTTCGGAATTTAATCAGCCACTTTTTATAATTACTCCTCCTCGTTAAAATATTTCAATTTATCTTTGGTTCTGTAAGATGGACCAACTATTGAAAAGATCCTTGAATGATGTAATAAACGATCCAATATAGCATTTGCAAGTACTGAATCTCCAAAAACTTCTCCCCACTTATTAAAACTTTTATTTGTTGTTATTATTGTTGGGTGTTTTTCGTATCTTTTGCTTATTAATTGGAAGAATAAATTTGAATCTTCTTTACTAATCGGTAAGAAACCAACTTCATCAATAATTAAAACGCTATATGATGTGAAATGTTTAAGTCTTCTAGCTAAACAATTTTCTATTTGTGCTTTTTTTAATTGCGCAATTAAGTCATTGGCAGTTATAAAATACGTTTGGTATCGATTTTTAGCGGATTCAATGCCAACCGCAGTTGCAAGATGAGTTTTTCCAACGCCAGAAGTGCCCATAAAAATAATATTCTCATTATTATTAATAAAACGTAGATTTTTTAGATCAAGGATTTCTTCCTTGTTTATACTTGGTTGAAATCCAAAATCATAATCATCAAATGTTTTAATAAATGGGAAATGTCCAATCTTAATCATAGATTTGTTTACTCTTTCTTGTCTGAACTCAATTTCTTTTTGGCTCATGCAAAACAAGGCATCTATAAAATTTGTTTCTCCCGAATTCACCTTATCGATGTAGTAATCTAAATCTTGATTAAAGGTCAAAAGGCCGATTGAATCGAGATTATTTTTTAATTTGTTATAATTGTTAATCATAAGTTTTTAAACCTTTCAAGTGTGTTTTGTGTGTATTCTTCAATGAGATTTTCATCTATACCTTTGCTTCTCAAGAAGCCACTATAATGTTCGGGTAAATAATTAATCTTCTGTTTGCTGACTTCATGTCTGGCAATTAAAATTGTGTTATAGAAGATAGAGATTTTTTTATTATCACCTATAATTTTTACTCTTTTGCCAACAAATTTTTTATCTACACTATACATTTTTCCTTTATAATTAATTAAACCGGTTTCAGGAACTTTTAGCGATCGAGCATAGTCAGTGTACAAATTTTCTGAATCAAGTTCACTTAGCTCAGTTAAAAGTTCTTTTTCTTTTGAATAATAATATATTGGTGGCACGCCCAGAAATTGATTACTAACTTTTTTATTGATAGTTATATTCAAACGGTAGATTAACCTAAATATATCAAGCTCATCTTTAACCTTGTTTTTATAACTGTATAGCCATTTAACAAATTTATTTGATGCTTCACATTTGCCTTTTGTTTGCGGAGTTCTCGGCTTGCAAAGCTTTAATTTAACGTTTAAATCTTTAAAAAACTGTGTAATTGTTGGATGAATCTTACGATTTCCATGTTCATCAATGGAAACAATGGCAGACATATTATCAGTTAAAACCTCTTTTGTTTTACCTCCAAAATACTCAAATGCGTGTAGCAAACATCTCATAAAGTCTTCCTCAGTTTTGCTTATACTAAATTCAAAATAGTGCATTCGAGAAAAGCCTAATGTTGCTGAAAATAAGTTAAATTTAATAATTTCGCCAAGGGTTGTTATTAGCTCAATGTTCTCTACCCAATCAACTTGCAATTGCTGTCCAGGTTCTGTTTCATATCTAAAGTGAGCTATATATTTTTGTTCCTTCACATCTAAGTTATGTTTTTTAACATACTTTAGAAAATTAGATAAAGTGCAGTTAATTGCTTTATCACCCCTTTCCTCATCTGTTAAATAGAAATAAGCTGCAGTTACGCTGACGACAGGGTCTTTTAATATATCTCTTATTTCCTCTTTAAAAGGATCTAATTGAGATTTTCTTTCCCTCGGCTTTAATTCCCTCCTTTCGTAATACATGTCAGACAAAGTATGCCTGTTAATATTTGTTTCTTTTGCTAGAGCTGAAAAATTCGGCTTCATGTTTACCTCTCTACATATAACTATTTTTCTTGCGGCTAAACGAAAATCTTTTTCCATAAATAATTCCTTTCTTTATAAAGAATTATTATGAAAGTTATAGCCACAATTGGCTAATTTAAATTCCGATATATGGCTAATATTATTTTCCTATCTTCATCACATATTTGTCCGGTGGTTTTGTTTCCTTGATTTCTTCTAGTTGCTTGTCTAATTTTGACTTTTATTGATAAAACTAAAGAAATATTAGCTAGATTAACTGAGCTTGATAAAAACGAGTTAACAAAACTTTGGAAATGTAATGCTGTTATGATGTGACCTCCTGTCAAGAGTAAATTGTAATGAAATTAAATATATGTGATGATTTGACGAAATTTCGAAGATTCAAATCAGCTTATTGCCACTCTGTTATTCGTGAATTCACTATTTCTAGCTTATCTACAGGTCAATGGTTCTGCTGATAGTCTCACCCTCTAATAACGTTTATTTCGCATAGCTTTCCCGTGAATGACTGAACCGTTTAAATTCGAAACTTCTCCAAATCATCACTTTTTAAAAAATCAATTAAACTTTTCTTTCTTCTAAATGGTTAGTCATAATTCCCCATATAAAACAAGATAGTTCTCTTGCGATTGCACCAATTGCTTTGTTTCTATTTGTTCCTTTCGCGACCAGCCTTAAGAACTTTCTCATCAGCCTTTCTGTAGCTCTATCCGCATAAGAGATCACATTAACAT
>JADIMN010000088.1 GCA_017694735.1 Candidatus Alectryobacillus merdavium | reverse complement strand
ATTTTGAATTTGGTCAATATATAACAGAAGTATGTGATTACATCTTTTTAGTAGGAGAGGATCATTCTAAAGAGGTTTTGGAAGGAATTCATTCTAGAAAATTTAATAAGAGAAAAATTTTTGTAGTACATACACCAGAAGAAGCAGTAAAAAAAGCGAATAGATATGCTGTCAAAAACAAGGTGACAGTCTTATTAGAAAATGATTTACCAGATAATTATAATGTATAAGGAAAAATCCTCTATATACTTAAGAGAAAAACCAAATTTTTTATACAATCAAAAAGGAACAAAGGAAAGGAAGGATAAAATATGAAAATTAAAGTAGGTGTATTTTTTGGTGGAAAATCTGTAGAACATGAGGTATCTATTATCACAGCACTTCAAGCAATAGAAAATATGAATAAGGAAAAATATGATGTCATACCAATCTATATTGCCAAAGATAATAAAATGTATTGTGGAAATGGGATAGGGGATATCAAAAGATATACAAATCTTAAAGAACTATTGAAAAATAGTACACAGGTAACATTGGCACAAAGGGGAGAAAAAGTGGCAATCATAAGAAGTGACAAGAAATTTTATGAAAAGGAAGTATATGACTATATCGATATTGCCTTTCCGATTGTGCATGGAACCAATGTAGAAGATGGAACGATTCAAGGATATTTAAAAATGTTTAATATACCATTTGTAGGATGTGATGTTATTTCTTCTGCAATCGGAATGGACAAATATGTTTGCAAATGTGTTTTAAAGGAAAATGATTTGCCAGTATTAGACTGTAAATGTTTTTCTAAGAAAGCATATCATGATAACGACAAAAAAGTGATAGAAGAAATCGAAAATGCCATACCTTATCCAGTGATTGTAAAGCCAATCAATCTAGGTTCTAGTGTAGGAATCAGTATTGCAAATGACCAAGAAGAATTGCAAGAAGCAATAGAAGAAGCTTTTACATATGCCAAAAAGATACTAGTAGAAAGAGCAATTAAAAATTTAAAAGAAGTCAATTGTTCTGTATTAGGAGATTATGAGGAAACAATGGCATCAGAATGTGAAGAACCAATCAAAACAGATGAAATACTAAGTTATCAAGATAAATATATTTCTGGTGGCAAAAAAATGGGAGAAAAACTAGAAGGAAGTAAAACCTCAATGAATGCAGGCGTTTTAAAATTACCAGCAGATATTAGCAAAGAAACTAAAGAAAAAATACAAGATTTAGCTAAAAGCGTCTTTCATATTTTAGGATGTACAGGCGTTATCAGAATTGATTTTATGATTGATCAAGATTTGGACAAGATCTATGTAAATGAAGTAAATACCATTCCTGGTTGTTTATCATTCCATTTATGGAGAGAAACAAATGTAAGTTATACAGATTTAATTGATAAATTAATAGAAATCAGTTTAAAGAGAAACCGTGAAGAAGAAGAGATTACCTATTCTTTTGAAACAAATATTCTAGAAGGATATCATCTAAATGGAAGTAAAGGTGTAAAAAATATAAAATAATGGAGGTAATATATATGTTAGAAGAAATAAAAAAATTAACAAATGAACTAATTTCAAATGAGGAAGTTTTTGCGGATTTTTGTAAAAAACACTATATACCATATGAGGGAAAAGATACTATTGAAGGAGGAGTGGCTATATCAGAGGACAGAGCAATTTTAGCATATCTTCAAGATAAAGAAGGAAAACAAAGGATGGGATATGTTAGTTTAAAGCAAGAAGACAAGGAGAATCCAAGAATGTTCATACTGGAAGCAAATGGTACAGAGTATTTAGAACAAAAAAGGAGATGGCAGGAATCTAGAGGAGAGATGGGCGGTTTTTTAACAGCACAAATGTCTACGGTTAGTAAAGAAAGATTAAGAAAAGAGATGAATCTAATTCAAGAAAAATGGCTAGAGGCTCAAAATACAAAGGGGATGGAAGGAGGAGATTTATCAGAAGAAGAAATAAAAGAATGGTTGAAAGGAATAGTTGGAGAACTAAATAGAGCCCATAGTATAGCAGAAGAAAAAGAACAATCAGCAGAAAAAAGAAAAATATGGGGAGATGAGGAAAATCAAAAGTAATATAATCATCCATAAAATTGTCACAAAAAAATAATTCTCTCATATATATAGTAATAAAAGCGATAAAGGGAGGATTATGTTTATGGCAAAAATATTAGTGTTTAACAATGACACAGATAGAATGGAAACCTATTACAGAAATGAAGCTGACCCAATGCCATATAATACAAATGGAACATTAAGAGTAAGAGAATTTAGAGGTTCAAGCAAAAGTAATATATTATGGACAACAAAAAGAACGATGCAAAGCTGGAATAGTCAAAGATATATATTTGGAGGACCAATACCAGTAGGTTTTGCTTTTAAAAGACCATATGAAGGTGGACATGGAAACCAAAGTCAACATTATGCAGGAGTAGCCTTTGATGTTGGGCAAACATTATCAGCAGAGAGAAGAAGAGTGCTTTGGAATAGTGCCAATAATTCAGGGGTATGGACATATGTGGAGCCAATTTCGTTAACACCAACATGGGTACATTTTGATAAAAGATTTGGAAGTCCTGCTTGTAGTACAGGAGGATTTCCACAATTAAAAAGAGGAAGTTTAAGCAATTATGTTTTAATTGCACAAGATGATTTAAATACTTTGGGATATCGTACAAACGGATTAGATGGTATCTTTGGTCAAGCGACACAAAATGCTGTAAGAGAATATCAAAGAACAAGAGGATTGGCTGTTGATGGAATTGTTGGTTGTAATACATGGCGCTCACTTCAAGAAGAAGTGGTGGGAACAGGTGCAACAAGTACAAC
>JADIMN010000087.1 GCA_017694735.1 Candidatus Alectryobacillus merdavium | reverse complement strand
CTATTTGTACATTCTTCTGCAACAGTTTTTGCTAAAGAGAAGTTATAAAGCATATCTTCATGAGCTCTATCAACTGCAGCACCACAAATAGAGTCATGTGCATGACACTTTAATAAATATTTCCATGCTCTATTTAAGTTATTTGTAGGATATTCTTTTCCATAGGTTTTTGCAAAGGAAGCAAGTGGTTCTGCAAGGTTTATTAAGTTATTCTCACAATCATCATTTAATAATTTAATCTTAACTCTTGAAGAGTGAGTTGCACCTAGTAAAGCATTAAAGTTATTGTATTCCATAGTGGTGTATCTAAGTTCACCATGATGGACTGCTTTCTTATAATCTTTTTTGCTTCTAATTGTATGCATATAATCATCTAATGTATCTTGGATGATTTCATATTTATCAGGATAAATCTTATTCAAATCTTCAATTAATTCTGGAAGATATCTATAAGGTTCATCATTATCTTCCATATTTAAAGCAAGTATTTCATCACCAATTGCATATGGTTCTGCTTGTTTAATTAATGAATCTAATGCATTTTTTTGTACATTTACATCATGGATGTAATCAAAATCTTCATGTAATAGTGTAAATGCTTTTTCATATGATCCCATATCAGCCATGTGTACTGGTAATTGAGTTACATCATATTTATAACTTAAATCTTTTTGTCCTTTTCCAAGAACTGCTGGTCCATGGATATAAAAGAACCAGTTTGTTCTAGTTACTTCATCAAAAGTTCTTAGTGTATCAAGAGTTGATCCATCAGCTCCAACCCATGTAAATAAAGGAGTTAAAACGTGTTTATTTGTTCCTCTATAAAAGATTGCATCAGTAATTCCAAAACCATTATAAAGTTGTGGTAATTGAGATGGTTGACCATAAGAAGTAGCGGTGTAACCAGATTTAATTGTTCCGCCATATTCTTTTCCCATCTTTTTACCTAATAATAAGTTTCTAATTAGAGCTTCTGGAGCAACTGTATTTGTTTCTGGTAATGTGTACCAGTTAACAATAAACATTTTCTTGCTTTCAATAAGTTTTCTAATTCTTTCTTTGTTTTCTGGTCTTACGGTTAAGTAGTCTTCAATAACGATAGAACCGCCATCAACACAGAAACATTTGTAATTTTCTTTGTTTTCTAAGATATTAATGATATTGTCCATTAAATCGACAAGTCTTAATTTGCTTTGTTCAGCGGTATGTCTCCACTCTCTATCCCAGTGGGTGCCACTAATAACATGTATTTTTTTCATATTTGAAACCCCTTACATAAAATAATATAGCATTAAGGTATAAAAATGCAAAGAAAATCGTTTTTCTGTTTATTTTACTTTCGTTTTTTGTAAAATATATGTAAATAAGAAAGTGAGAAAATATATGACAAAAGTAATTAAATGGAAGCAATTAAATGTCGAAGAACATGCTTTATGCGTTTTTTTACAAGGAGTTCTTAATAGAACTGGTATAAAAGTATATGTAGATATAGAAAATTACATGACTTATTTAAATGATACATATGAATATATTGATATATATGATTTAATAAAAGAAAATTCTGAACATTTTAAAGGAATTGTTTCATATAAATTAGATTGCGAAGATGTTGCTATTAATATGGCAGCAATGTTATGTGCTAAATATGATTATTTGGGTGTTCCAGAAAAATTAGTAACTAAAATATCCAACATTTCTGGTTTAAATGTTGTTAGAGATATGAGTGAAATTAAAGGAAGCAGAGCTCATAGACAAAAAGTAATATTTGATGAAGTAAAAGATAGTTTAAGAAACGATGGTTTAGTTCATCAAGTTGTTAATAAAAATTCATTTTTAATAATGTTAAGAGATTTTTCTATAAAAAATAGATATGCATGTATTTATACAAGTGAAAATGATGAAGATCTAAGTTTTAGAAGAGAGGTTTTATCTTTCTTAAAACCAGTTTCTCCAATTTATGGATGGAATGATGATGAAATTTCTTTTATTAGATGTATTTCTGAATATGGACATTATTGTATTCCTAGTGATTGGTGTTCTAATCAAAGTTATTTTAATGCTAATAGTAATATTACTTTTAAACAAAAGACTAGAAGAACAAAAATTAGAGATAACAAACATTATTTAGCTATTGTTGTATCAGATGGAGATAATATTCAATGGCTTTTAAGAGATTTTGCAACAACATCTACTTTTGGAAATAGAGAAAAAAGTAATATGGATTATAAGATTACTTGGACCTTATCTCCATCTTTAATCAATTTATGTCCAGAAGCTTTAGATAAAGTATGTAAGTTTGATAAATTAAACTATTTTATTTGTAGTGTATCTGGCATTGGATATGCTAATTTAATGTCATTTCCAGAAAAATATATTGAAAAGTATTGTCAATATTCTATTGATACAATGAAAAGAATGGACTTAAATGTTGTTTGTCTATTAGATAATATAAACAACATTAAAAGCCAAGAAAACGTCAATAAAAGACTTTATTTTTATGGTAAATCTGATATAATAGGTGGAATATGGGAAATTGATCCAGATAGATATAGTAGTGGAAATGGAAAGATTTATTATGTCAATGATAAACCTTTTGTTTCTGTTAAATATTCTCTTTGGTGTACTTATGCAAAAGTTGGTGAAGCTCCTAAAAGTTTCTTAGATGAATATATTAGTATTCTTAATTCTTTAAAACCAAATATTCATAGTGAAGATGGTTATACAGTATTAAATGTTCATCCATGGAGTATTTCAATTCAAGATTTAGACTATATTGTTTCAAATTTAAGTGATGATATAGAACTTGTTTATGCGGATGAGTTAATTAACCTTATAAAAAAGAACGTGAGACGATAAAATGATTAGTATTAATGATGTTGCTAGAAAAGTTGGTGTAGCTAAATCAACTGTATCAAACGCTTTAACTGGAAAAAAATATGTTAGTCCAGAATTAAAAGAAAAAGTATTAAAAGCTTGTAAGGAATTAGATTATACTCCTAACTTTTATGCTTCTAGTTTATCTTTAAGTGAAAGAAAAACTCATATTATAGCTATATTACTAGAATATAGAAGTGATATGGAAGAACACTCTTTTTATGGAGATTTAGTTATTAGTTCTCTTGCTACAGCTGCTAAAAAGAAATATTCTGTATTATTATTTACTAACGACGACAACGAAGTTTTAATGAAATATTTAAAATATGGTAAAGCACCAATAGATGGAGCAATTTTATTAACTCCAAATATAGATGATGATAGATTAAAAGAAATTCAAAATAGTTCTATAGAATGTGTAATTATTGGTCGTCCTGGAAGAGGAATACATTATGATTATATTGATATAGATAACTACAACTTAACTAGAGAAGTAGCAGAAATGTTATCTAAAAATTATAAAGAAGTTTATCTTTTAAATGCTTCTTCTAAATTAACTATTACAGAAGATAGAAAACATGGTTTTTTTGATTCTTTTTCTGAAGAAGATAGAGTTAATGCAAGTAAATACTATATTGAAAACTTAGAAGGAGTAATAGAAGAGGGTTATCAATTAGGATTAAAGTACGCAAAAGAAGATGTTGCTTTTATTACTTGTAACTCAAGAGTTGCAGTTGGTTTATATAAAGCAATTCATGATAAAGGACTAAAAGTCGGTAGTGATGTTGGTGTATTTGCGCTTGGTAAGTCTCATAATGATCAATTAGTTGGACCAAAACTATCTTATGCAATACAAGATTATAAGATTATGGGTAGAAGAGCTACTGAAATGCTAATTGATAAGTTAGAAAAGAAAGATTGTACGCATTGTGTGCTAATAAAATCTAAGTGGAAGATAACTGATTCAATTAGAAAAATTAAAGATTAGTTAAAAATATATATAAAATAAGCACTTTATAAGTGCTTTTTTAATATCTTTTATAATGTTTAATGAAAAATAAAAATATTGTTGTAAAGTAAGCGCTTTCATTTTATAATACATTATAGAAAAACGATTTTCTCGGATTCATATAATTATTCACTAAGGGAAAATCAAAAATAAAAAAGGAAGAGGAAAAGTTATGAAAAAGACAAAATTAGTATTCTGCGCATCGGCTTTATTACTAGCTTTAACTTTATCTTCATGTGGTGATACTACTACCACATCTGTTGGAACAAGTACTGATACTACAACAACAACAGATACAGGTACAAGTATTACTACAAGTGATAATACCGACGATAGCAGTACAACCTCTATTGAAGAAGTAAAGGTAACTGGCGTCATTTTCTCTATCGAAGATGAAAATGGAGAAGGAACAATTGAAAAACCTTATAACATTAATGTTTCTCAAGGGTTTTCAACAAGTGTTCCATATGTAGTTCAACCAAACAATGCTACAAATAAAGAATTAAAGTGGGAAGTTGGTAGAATTGCAGATGGAGTATTTACAGCTGCTAGTGATACTGGAGTAACTGTTACAAAAACTGAATCACCTGCAACTATAAGTGTATCTGAAACAGCAACTGGTGTTGTAACAGTAAAAGCAAGTACACAAGATGGAAGTAATATTGAAACATATATCAATATTAATATTGAATCTTATGTTGGTGTAACAGAAATTGCTGTTGATGGATTAATGCCATCAGAAGATGAAGAATATGACTACATCTTTAAAACAGCACTTGGTACAACATGGGATATGTCTGGTGATCAATTACAAAGAGGTAAAGATATACTTGCTGGAAACTTAGATAATGTTAAAGGATTACAAATTCCTCGTAACTTAACTTACTGGCCAAACTTATATAATATGGATATTAGTGTTTTACCAGAAGAAGCAAGTGATAAAACATTTACAGTTAGCAGTTCTAATGAAGATGTATTTACATTAAAAACTGATGGAAGTTATGAAATAACTGGTGCTGGCGAAGCTGTTGTTACAATTCAATCTTATGTACAACCAGAAATTCAAACTAAGATTAAAGTTGAAGTAGCTGATAGCTTATATCCAGGTATCTTAAAGAGTGTTTATGATAAAACAACAACATCATTAAGCTCATCATGGAACTTAGATCCAGCTGTTAAAGGTGATGCTGCTCACTTAGCTGCATATGATGATTGGCATTTAATTATGATGCAAACAAACGAACCTAGAGGAAGTATGGGAGATGATAATAACCAAAAAATCTTCTATATGGGTACTGCTGATGCACCTTATGGTATCGATTTAGAAAACCATGTAAGTTCTACAACTGGTGGAGATACAACAAAAGCATCAAGCTTAATTTGGGCTAAAGTAAATATCCCACTTACAGCTAAAACATTTAACGTAAAAATTGGAAGTACAGGTAGTGCTATCCAAGGTGAATATAGAGTCGTTTTCGTAGAAAATGATGGAACATCCCACGTCTTAAGTGGTGCAACAAATGAAGGTTGGAAAGGATTTACTGGACAAAACCAAGAAAGTACTGAAAAATTTGTTCTTGATGAATCATTATTAGGAGCAGAAGGTGCTATGGTTATTGAACATAGAGTTCCAACTAAAGATGCTAACGCAGAATTAAGTATTAAAGTTCTTAATTTTGAAGGTCAAGTCGATCCAACTGGTATTGAAATGGATAAAACATCTGGAACATTTAAACCTGGTGATACATTTAATCTTAATGCTCATGTAACTCCAGATAATGTTACAAATGGTGCTATTAATTACTATATGGATCCTGCAAGCGAAGGAAAAGGTGTTACTGTTGATGGAAATGGTCAAGTAACAATTGGAGCAGATACAGCTGATGGAACATATATAATCTGGGCTGAATCTGTTGCAAATCCAGCATTCAAGATTTCTTATACATTAACAGTTGATTCTGGTTCTCAAACAAAAGATTGGGATAATAAAGATCAAATTCTTAATGGTGTAGGCGGAGAAAAATGGGTTTACACCGATGGTTCTGTAGGTGACACTGGAGTTGGTGAAGGTGTTGACTTAAGAGTTGATGGAAGTGAAGAAGGTTGGAGCTCAATTGCTCTTGAAAATAGAGCTGTAAAAACCGGTTCATTCATTCTTACATATGGAGCAAGAACATTTGTTAGACCAACTCCACAAGTTCAAGAAACATTCCCACAATTTGCAGTCAAAGTAACTGATGCAGAAGGAACAACAAATATTATTAAACCAATTGGTTCTGAAGATGAATATTTATTAGTCAATCAAGATAACCCAGTATTCCCAAGATATGATTTAAGTGCATATATTGGACAAACTGTAAAAATTGAAATTGGTATCAAAGTTGGTGGACATGGTGTTATTACTGAAATCCACTTTGAAGGTAATGATAATTTAAATACACAATGGCTTAATAAAACTGATATTTTACAAGGCGGTTGGGTAATTACCGGAGATACCGATTCAGGAGTTGGCGAAGGTGTTGACTTAAAGAATACAGGTTCGTACTTATCACAATCATTCTTAATTGGACAACATATGGATGAATTCACAGCAGGATTTAGAGTCTTTGTTAGAGGTGGTGAAACATATCCAGATGTTAAAGTAGTTGTTGTCTGTGATGGAGCTGAAACTCTTATTAGAGCAAATGGAGTAGATAGTGATACAGTTCATATTGAAAGTGATGAAGTTCAAAATTATACATACAATTTATCAAGCTTTATTGGTAAGAGAGTAGAAATTAGAATTCAACTTGAAAATAATGCTACACACTGTGTTATTACTCAATTATTATTCAATTAATTTATATTAAAATATTTATTATCTATGTTATTTAAAGGCCACTTCTGTGGTCTTTAAATAATACTTAGGAGGAGCTTATGAAGAAAAATACTATTTCAAAAATGTTATTAGCTAGCTTGTTAGTAGGAGGTATTTCTCTTACTTCTTGTGGGGGACCATCAACTTCATTTGGTGGAAGTTATGATGAAGATGATTTAAGTGGAAGTATTACTGTATGGTGGCCAGGTGGAAGTACTGCTTTAGAAACCGTTATTAACGATGCTGTTGATAGATATGAGACATTACATCCACAAGTTACAATTGATATAAGATTTCAAAGTACAGCAGATTTTTACTTTGCGTATAATATGGCTTTACTTGGAAATGAATTTCCAGATGTTGCTTATATTGACCACGTCTATGTTCAAAGACTTGCTTATGATGGAAGTATTGCAAATTTAAATAATTTTGGTTTAGAAAGTACTAAAGATTTATATCTTGATTCTTTATGGGAACCAAACTTATATCAAGATAATTTATATGCATTACCAATGTCAGCTAATGTTATTACTAGAGTTTATAATAAAGCCTTATTAGATACAGTTCTTGGAAAAGATACTACAGCTGAAGATCTTCCAACTGATTGGGATTCTTATATTGAATTAGGTGATAAAATCAAACAATATAATGTTGATAATAATTTAACTGGTAATGATCAATTATATTTAACTACAGTACCAGCTGGAACTGGAGCTGAAAGCTTTGGTGCAATGTATTATTTAGGTATGTCTTCAAGAGAAGGTGGAACAATCATGAATGATGATTTTACTGAAATGACTCTTGCAACACCTGCAAACATTGAAGCTGCTACAAAAATTCAACAACTTGGAGAAGGTGGATACACTCCACTTGTCTTTAGTGAATCTAAATTTGAAACTGGTAAAGTTGCTTTCATTGAAATGGGTCCATGGAAGATGCTTGACTATTCAAGAATGAATAATGATACAAATATGAACATTAAATATGCTCCAATTATGCCAAATGAAGAAGGTGGAGATATTAGTAGTGGTTTAGGTTTATATTCACTTGTTTTAACAAGAAAATCACAAAATCAAGCTTTAGCAGCAGATTTTATGAAGTTTGTTACTACTGATTATGAAACTCAAGTTGGTCATAACTCAACTCAATACTTAATGCCTACAACAAAAGAGGCTATGGAAGATGAATTTTATGACACAGATGATTGGGCTATATATAAAGAACAATTAAATCACGCTGTTGCAAGACCAGGTAGTGCTGCATGGCCAACAATTGAAAAAGAACTTGCTCAATTTGTTACTGGTTTATTAAATGGTGAAAGAGAACCTAATTACATTTATAGTATTCAAGCTGCTCTTGAAGAAGTTTTATACGATTTCGAATGATTATTTATAACTTATATTTATTATGGAGATTTCAATTAAAAAACGAAGAATTGGAAAACATAGACAAGCGCTAAAAGCCGCAGGGCTTTTAGCCTTTCCAATGTCTTGGTGGACTATATGGTTTGTTATTGCTTTTGTTGCAGCATTTGTAATGTCTTTTACAAATGTTACTTTAGCAAAGCTTGCAAACAGTGGTGAAATTGAATTTACTCTTAATAATTATGTAAGAATTTTTGATTGGGCTAATCCAAGATTTGATCAAGATTATTGGAATGCAATGGGAGTAACAATTATTTGGACTATTGTAATGACGGTTGGAAATAATTTAATGGCTTTATTATGTGCGTTTTTAATTTATTCCATTAAAAGAGGACAAAAGTTATTTCTAGGTTTATTATTTTGGCCATCACTTGTTAGTGGTGTTGTTGGAAGTGATGTTACTAAGATGGTATTTGGATCGCAAAGCTCATCGCTTGCAAATCAAATTGTTATGGCATTTGGTGGAGAACCAATTCAATGGTTAACAAGTGAGAGTTATGCCCTTATGTCATTAATGATAATGCCATTCTTACTTGGTTTTTCGACAAAAATGCTTATATATTATTCTTCTTTAATTAGTATTCCAAGTACTTATAAAGAAGCAGCAACAATGGAGAGCAAATCTCAAGCAAAAATTTTCTTTAAAATAACACTGCCACTTATGAAAAATGCTGTTATTTTAAATGTAATTTTATCAATTATTGATGGGTTTAAGATTTTAGGACCTATGCAACTTGTTACTCAAGGTGGATATGGTACAACTAGTGAAATGTTATATATCTATAACACGGCCTTCCAGGATGGTCAGATTGGTAGGGCGTGTGCATATGCCACGATATTATTCTTAATAATCTTAATATTTACGATTATACAAAGAATTGTTTCTGGAAAGGAGGTAAAGTCAATTGAATAAAGATAATGTAAAAAGGATTGATTTTGAATTCTCCAATAATATAGCAATAAGAGTAGATAAGAGAAAATCAAGAAGAGCTGGAAGCATTGGTTTTAAAATATTTGCTTATGTATTTCTATCTTTAGTTGCATTTTGCCAAGTATTTCCATTTTATTTAAAGCTTATTGATTCATTCCAACATCCAGAAACAATACCAAATGCCGATATTTTATATCTTTGGCCAGAACATTTTACTTTAGAAAATTACTGGACTGCTATGAATGTTAGCGGATTTTGGATGGCACTTGGTTATACAATTTGTCATACTGTATGTTTTACCGCTATTTCATTATTTATAGCAATCATAGTTGCATATACCTTAACTAAATTAGAGTTTAAAGGTAAAAAAATTGTTGCAGGATTATTACTTGCAACTATGATGGTTCCAGGTGAGGTATTAATGATTCCAAATTATATAATTGCTTTAAAAATGGGAATTAATCAAAATGTCTTTGGTTTAATTTTACCAGGTATAGTTAATGTATTTGGAATCTTCTTATTAAAGCAATATATGCAAACAATTCCAAACTCAGTATTAGAGAGTGCAGAAATGGATGGATGTAATGAGTTTAATAAGATATTTAGAATTATTGTGCCAATGAGTAAGCCAGTAATTATAACTTATGTAATTCTAACAGTTGTTAGTACTTGGAATGAATACTTATGGCCAATGATTATGCAATCAAGTGGTAGTCCAGTCGTGACGTTACAACTTATTATGTATAAGTTTTACCCAGGACTTGGAAATTATGCCGACGGCTTTGTTAGAAGCGCAGGTATGATATTAATTACCATACCAATTATTACCGTTTATGCAGTATTCCAAAAATATTTCTTAAGTCAAAATAATATTGCTGGAATGAAATAAAAAAAGGAGAGAATATGAAAAGAAACAAATTGAAACTCTTAAGTTTAGCAGGATTATTACTTGTTAGCTTAAGTGTAACTGCATGTGGAGA
>JADIMN010000086.1 GCA_017694735.1 Candidatus Alectryobacillus merdavium | reverse complement strand
TATATACTCTTATATCAATCCCAGGAGTATCACATTCTTTTTGTATGATGTATTTTTTATTAAAATTGTAATTACTATCTAAAAAAGTTTGCAAATCTTTAATATTTTTAATTAGATAAACTTCATTTCCTCCGTGTCCAGAAACTTCTTTGATTACTTTTGGATAAATATTTTTTTGATCATTACAAATATTATTAATATATGAATCAGTAAGCAATTTTGTATCTAAACAAGGAATATTTAATTTTTTACATACTTTAAAAGTATTATATTTATTGTTTGCTATTTTAGATATTTCTAGTGAGTTAATTAATAAAATATTTAAGCTATGCAATGATTTTTTTAGTTTTAAGTTATCGCTTCTATAAATTATAAAAGAATAATTGCTATTTTTTAAATTAGATATTTTAATATCTTTATCAAAAATAAAGTCTAGTTTAATTTCATAATCTTTTGCAACTTCAATTAAGTGATTTGCAAACCATGCGTTTTTTCTATATCTAATTTCTGAATATACCAATAAAGCTTTATACATACAATTTCCTTTATTAATTATACATTTATTTATTGATAAATAATCTAAGAATATTATTTTTATATATTTTATATGGTAAAATACATCAAACTACAGATTTAATATACCATAAAAGGTATAAAATAATAAAAATGTGTTGATTTATACCATAAAAGGTATAAAATAATAATATGAATAAAATAGGTAAATTTGTAAAAGAAAATAGAAAAAAATTAGGACTAACACAAAAAGAATTTGCAATACGTTCTGGTCTTGGTTTGAGATTTGTTAGAGATCTAGAACAAGGAAAATTAACTGTTAGATTAGATAAAGTTAATCAAGCCCTTTTTATGTTTGGAATGGAAGCCGTCCCAGGAGTAATAAGTCATGACGAATAATCGTATTGGTTATGTGTATGTTAAAAATATTTATGCCGGAAAATTAGAAGAAACCGATGAAGGATATGTTTTTACATACGATGAAAAATATATCGAAGAACATGAAAATTCCCCAGTTAGTCTTACTCTTCCAATAAGAAAAGAACCATATACTTCAAAAGTATTGTTTTCTTTTTTTGATGGTTTGATTCCAGAAGGTTGGTTACTTGATGTAGTTTTACATAATTGGAAATTAAATATTAGAGATCGTTTTGGAATTTTACTTGTTTCTTGTAAAGATCCAATAGGTGTAGTTAGCATTAGGGATTCATATTTATGAGATGTTTTTATTGTGGCAAAGAAATAAACAAGGATTCTACCGATTTAGAAAAATCTAGTCTGTGGCATTTAAAATGTATTAAGCAATTTTTTGATACAACATATTTTCCTGAAATTGAATTAAATGAAAAGACTCTACAAAATATAGCAGATACAAATGTAAAAAAAGGACTGACAGTAACGGGATATCAAAAAAAGATTTCTTTAGGCTTTGTAAATATACAAAACAAAAAATTAACTATTTTAGATAATCCAACTGGTTTTATTATAAAACCTCAAGTCAAAGAATTTCCATGTATGCCAGAGTCAGAATACTTAGTTATGCAAATGGCAAAACATACAGGAATTAGAACCGTCCAATTTTCTTTAATTAAAACTAAATCTAATTATGTATATATCACTAAAAGAATAGATAGAGATAAAAATCATATGTTAGCGATGGAAGATTTTTGTCAGTTAAACGGCCGACTTACAGAAGATAAATATAAAGGCTCATATGAACAATGCGCTAAGACTATTACTCGATATTCTTCTAGAGTAGGTCTAGATTTGTCAGAACTATATTTAAGATTAGTATTTTGTTTTGTCGTCGGAAACTCTGATATGCATTTAAAAAACTTTTCATTAATTGAAGAAAAGGAAAATTCAAATAGCTATGTTCTATCAGATGCTTATGATTTATTGCCTGTTCAAATATTATTACCTTCTGATATAGATGACACAGCTCTAACTTTAAATGGTAAAAAGAGAAATTTAACTAAAAATGATTTCTTAAAATTTGCTGAAAACATTGGTTTATCATTTTTAGCCGGTAAAAAAATTATTAATTTAGTTGTATCCTTAGAAGAAGAATATATTTCAATGATTGAAAATAGTTATTTATCAAACAAATTGAAAAAAAGTTTTAAAAACATACTAATTTCTCGAATAAAAATACTTAATCAGTAAATTATTAATGATTTTTATAATTTAAAAAAAATATAAATCATTTTAATTTTTCAATCATATAATCTCTTATATAGTCAGCTAGATTTACTCCTGTTACTTTATAAGTAGAATAAAAATGAAAATTAGAATTTACTTCACAAATTATTGGTAAATCATTTTCTCCAAAAAGTATATCAATTCCTGCAAAATCTAGATTTAATGCATTAAAAGCTTTAAGAGCAATTTCTTCTTGTTTAGAATTTAATTTTATTACTTTAGCGCTTCCGCCATTTGAAATATTAGATCTAAAATCTGACTTATTTTCTCTATATATTGCATTTACGATTTTTCCACCAACAATATTAACTCTAATATCTTTGCCACAAGAAGTTTTTATAAATTTTTGAAATAAGAAATCTTTATAAATAATTTTATTTTTAATTAAATCTAGTATTTCTTCTTTAGAATTTAGTAGATATACTTGTTGACCAAAACTTCCATATGCTTCTTTTATAATTAAAGGTAATCCAAGTTTAGATATCGCTTTATCGACAAAATAAGTATTATTAAAATTAATACTTTCAAAAGTTTTAGGAGCAATTATAGTTGGTGGTATTGTTATATCTTTTTTTGATAATTCTAAATAAGTTAATGATTTATTATCACATAAACGAATACTATTAGAACTATTAAATACTGGAATATTTAACATTTCTAATCTTTGTGCTAAATATATATCTTTATCAAAAAATATTACAAAATCTGGTTTATTTTTAAATTGTTTGTGATTATTTAATATATCTAATAAATCAATATTGGTTTTAACTTCTAATTTAATATTTGTATTAGAAAAAGATTTAAGGAATAAATCGTACACATCCTTAAATTTATTATCTTTCATAAAAGCATTAACTATTAAATATCCATTCATAAGTTAAATTATAATACAAATTTATTTAAAAAATATCTATTTTTACTTATAATATATAAGCATCCCGGTGTGGTGGAACTGGCAGACACGCTAGACTTAGAATCTAGTGGGAAACCGTGCAGGTTCGATTCCTGTCACCGGGACCATATTAAAATCTATATCGATACTTCTTAAGGAGTATCGTTTTTTATAAGTACAAATAATTAAGCTACTTTTAGAACTTATAAAAATAAA
>JADIMN010000085.1 GCA_017694735.1 Candidatus Alectryobacillus merdavium | reverse complement strand
TAAAATATCAATGTGAAAAAGTTAATTAGCTCCTTAAATACTCTTGTTTACGCATTAAGTTTTATTGTTCTTGTAATTTCTGTTCCAATAGCAATAGTGCTTTTATGGAGAGGATTTTACTATTGGCATATTGATTTATTAGATATAACTTCTTTAACAGGTTATACAAAAGACGAACTTATTATCTTGACTTTCTGAGTTGTATACCAGTAGAAGTTGTAAATTAGTGTAAACTGTTTATTTTGATTTTTCTTTTATTGAATCCTAAATTGAAAGTTTCTTCTAAAAGATTTAACATTTTTGAACCTGTGTATTGAGCTTCGTAATAAGTATTGTTGTGGTTTGAATAGTTCATGTCTTTCAACATTTGAATGAGTGAATTTGTTGTAAATAAATTTTCAGGATAATCTAAATTTTTGACAGAAGTTTCTAATTTTCTCTCCAAAATTTTGAGAAGAAGAAGCCCTGTATAACATACTGAAAAATGTGTAATTATACTTTCCCTAGTCCAAACAAAAGCTGGTCTTGTTTGAAGTTCTGATTTTAATAATCTGAAGTTAAGTTCTATTTGCCATCTTCTTTTATTTATATTAAGAATTTGGTGAATATTTGTGTCTTTGATGTTTGTACAAGTTCCAAATAATCCCAAAACTTGTTCTTCGCTATCTATTTTTGACTCATCCAAAACGTTCACTTCATCAACGTTAACAACAACGCCATCCTTATTTACGCAAACACTTTTTATTAATCTTTTTGGGCTGTTTGGATTGCTATAAATGTCTTTTTTGCCGCTCTTTTCGATGAATTTTTGAGCTCTTATAACTTGCTTGTTTAGAATATTTTTCTCATAGAGATAATATTTTGCGCTGAAAGTAATCCATAAATCATCTTCAAATTCTATATCTTTCTGAAGATTTACATTCGCAAATTCGCCTTTTGAAACAACTCTTTTTGTTGGGACGACTTTGTATATTAAATCCTTTTCAATTAGTCCACATTCTTCCTCTGTTAACTCTTCACCGTTTGCGTATTTAATAACAATGTTTTTGAATTTTACGAAGCTGATTGGCGAATTATCATGAACGAATTTCCAATTTTCATCAGAAAAAACGAAAGGTACATCATTATCTTTTACTTTTCTTAAACTTTGCGAAACAACATATTTTCTTCCGTTTAATGAATTAAAAAACCTAATTTTTGCAGAGTTTATCCCTGAATCAGCACAATAAATAAAATCTTTTTTATCTAAATATTTTGTCATTTTTAACTCAAGAGGAATTGCAGTTTCTTGATCTGATGTTTTTCCATGAAATATATCGAATGCAAGTGGAATTCCTTTTGCATCTGCAAACAACCCCATTGAAACTATCGGATTTGGTCTATGTTCTTTAGAATAGCCATACTTCCTAAAACCATATTGTAAAATTTCTCCATCATCACCTATTTCATCTTCGTCGTCCGAACCTTCAAAGTAATAGTTAGTGCAATCGTAATAAAGAATTGATTCGTCAAGATCAACTATATTTTTGGTTTTGTTATATAAATATTCTTGATATTCATCTTTGTATGGAGCGAAAAATTTCAAAAAATCAAAACCAGAATTTTTAGATATTGATGGCGCTTCATAGTATTTATATAAACTTTTTAAAGTAGCGCTTTTTGATTGTGGTTCTAAAACCCTTAAAACGCTGTACATCATATTTATTTCATTTGGGTTATATTCCTGTCTCCCTTTTCTTTTATCGAAAAAGTCATCAAGTTCAAATTTATCGTAAATGGACTTCAAATATTGCCAACCAACATTTTTTAATGTCGAAAGTGATGTTGTTAAATTGCTATTAGCTTCGATTTTCTCACTATAATCAACATTATCTTCATACGTTGCTTTATTTTGTTTTTTCTCCTCGTTAAGCTTTCTTACGACCTCTTTTGCGTAAGCCAAAGGATCTTCATGTGTTTTAAGAAGGGAAGAATACGAACCAATTGTTAAAATCTTTTTGGTTATAACCTTTGATTTATCTTTTTTATCTCTATAGCTATCTAAAACATAATAATATGTATCGTTTTGTTTTTTGACCTGGGATAATCTCATAATTTTAATACCTTTCCTAATGCATTTATTATAGCATACTTTACGACAGTTTACAACAAAAATAATAAAAAAGTCAGAAATTTTTGTTGTAAAATTTTTCGAAAATTATGGTTTATTTTGTTATTTCCATGCTTTTTATCTTAAAAAATAAGTTGTAAACTATTTTAAAAATATGAGAAAGTCAGAAAGTCACGAGGATTTTACTATTGGCATATTGGTTTATTAGATATAACTTCTTTAACAGGTTATACAAAAGACGAACTTATTATGTCTTTTGACGAACTTATGGATTCGCTTATTTTCTATAAGCCATTTGGTGAAGGTGTTTTTGAATATTCAGAAAGTGGAATGAATCATTTTCTTGATTGTAGAATACTTTTTACAATCGATTTAATTGCGGCACCAATTAGTTTAGTAATCTTTGCTCTTTATGCATTTTTAATTAAATTTAACTTTATTAAAGTGTATCAAGTTAAGAATTTATCAGTTTTATTTTTCGCTTCATTTGTGCCAATTATTGCTTTTGGAGCTTTAGCAATCTTTGCTTTAATCGATGTTGATGCAGCTTATGCTTTTTTCCATGCAGTTCTTTTCCCAGGGAAAGATAATTGGCTATTTAATGGAAATACTGATCCAATAATT
>JADIMN010000084.1 GCA_017694735.1 Candidatus Alectryobacillus merdavium | reverse complement strand
GCTCGGAGATGTGTATAAGAGACAGGCCTTCTAAGCTGTGGGTCAGGCGTTCGAGTCGCCTCAAGGTCACCAACTACCAAACTAAGGCTGTTGCTCAATCAAACTGAGCGACATTTTTTTTATAAACTTTTGAAAAGTAAGCGTAAAAAATATGCCATTATTTATGTTCGAGTAGGTTTGAACCATAATTTTTCCATAAGGAGGAAAAATAATTTTGGTTATTTCAAATAAGTATCCAGAAGCGTTTAAAATTGCACTTGTTAAACGTTATTTAAATGGTGAAAAACAAAAGAAATTATGTGCAGAATATCACATTGCAAAATCAACTTTGTGGGGATGGACGTGTAAGTATCAAAATTTGATTTTAAGAGAATGGGAAATTAAAGCTGATGCTCCAGTATCTGAAAGTGGTATGTTTGTTGATATCAGAAAAAAGACTGAGGAATCGATAAAATCCTCAATAATTCAACAAACCGATAATAACGTTCGTATATTTGTAAATGGTTATGCGATTATTTGCTCAATTAACCGTTTAAATGATGTTTTGAGGATTATTAACAATGGTTGATTTAAGTACAATTGATCATATTTTCTTAGCTCCTGGCCATACGGACTTGAGAAAAGGTAGAAATGCTTTAAGATATATGGCTCAAGAAATTTCCAAAGATGACGGACAACATAAATTATTTCTTTTTTGTAATAAATATGAAAAATTAATCAAAATATACGAAAAAGATGAAACTGGAGTTTGGGTTTATATTAGATCGCTGGATGAATCAAAATTCGGACGGCCTAAAAATATTAATGAAGCTAAAGAAATAAATAAAAGTCAAATCGAATGGTTATTAAGAGGTTTGAAATACATTAAATTTAGCGACATTCCTGAATCCAAAAAAGCATTATTTTGAGGCTAAAATTCTTTAAATTGTTGAAGAAAAAACTCGATTATTATCGAGTTTTTTGTTATAATAATATAGTGAAAAAAGTAGTTAATTTAAAGCAATTATCAAAAGAAAAATTGATCGAATTATACATTAAAAAGTGTGAAGAATATGATGCTCTTGAAGCTAAATTTTATCAAGAACAAAAAGAAAAAAATGAGGCTTTGAAAGAGTTGGAAAAGTTTAAGGAAAAAGATGCATTAAATAGGCAAAGACTTTTTGGCGTAAAAAGTGAAAAGTCATCAGTTTTAAATAAAAACACTTTTAATGAAGCTGAAGAAAATAAAAATAATAATAAAAAAGAAAATCAAAAGAAAAATCACGGCAAAAAGAAAGGTTCGAAAAATTTCGACATCGATTTTTTAGAGAAAAACTTTACTAAAACTGAGTATGTGGAGCCTGCGGAAATCGAAGAACTCAAGAAAAACCCAAATATAATCGAACTATCATCCGACGTCTCATATAAAGTAACGAGAATTCCTGCAAAATTTGAGATAACTAAGATAATTTGTAAAAAGTATTTTGATAAGATTGAAAAAAGATTTTATCAAGGAATAAAAGAAAACGATCCTTATCCTCACTCGATTTGCACCCCAGAATTAGCAACCGATATTATGATTAATAAATTTATGTATGGCTTGCCATATTATCGTCAATCTGAAGTTGTAATAAATGATGGATTATATATTTCTAGACAAGATATGTGTAACTATCAAATTAGAACAACAGATATTTTGAAACCATTTTACGACTTTTTAAGGGAAAAATTGCTTCAAACACAATCAAAAGTTATTTGTGCTGATGAAACTACTTTACGAGTGTTGAAAACTGAAAAACTTGTTTCGTATATGCGGGTTTATATTTCAACTTTTTATGATCATCCTATTTACATATATGAATATTGTCAAACTCGCGAAAAGGAAAGAGTTTCGAAATTTCTCCAAGATTATCGAGGTTATTTGTTGACAGACGGTTATGTTGGTTATAAAAATCATGAGAATGTAATTAACGCATATTGCTGGGCACATGCAAGACGAAAATTTGCTGATATAGAAAAATCTCTTAGCGAAGAACAATTGAAGGTAAGTAAAGCTTCAGAAATTCGTATTTCGATAGACAAGTTGTTTGACCTAGAAAAAGAATTTAAAGAGAATAAATATGGGCCAAAAAAAATTAAAGAAGAACGAAATAACAAAGAATATATAAATGTTTTAAATAATGTCTTCGACAAAATAGAAAATTGTAACCCGAAAGAAGGGACTGCGCTTTTTCGAGCAACAGAATATGTTTTGGGAAGAAAAGATGGTTTTAAAACTTTCTTGGAAAATGGATATATTGATCTGAGCAATAATATTTCTGAAAGAGCAATAAAACCATTTGTTATTGCCAGAAAGAATTTCTTATTTTCGAATACTGAAAACGGTGCTGAAAGTTCGGCTATATTCTTTTCAATACTGCAAACTGCACGAGCAAATAATTTAAATCCGCAAAAATATATTACTTTTCTTATCAAAAAACTATGTTCTGACAAGGGTCGCGAAAATTTTGAAGAATTATTACCTCGGAAATATAACGAAAATTCGAATTAGTTTCGACCAAATCGAATGGTTCGAATTTTACGCTTACATTTAGGCCAATAATTGAAAATATATTTCTAATTTTTTTAATTGAATCTTTTTTAATAGCTGACAAATCGCCTATTATTTTGTAATACAATCTTATTACGTTTTATAATTTAGTTAGAAATCGGAGGATTTATTTATGAAAAAAGTTTTGGTTGTTTATTTTTCAGTGAGTGGAGTAACAGAAAGGGTAGCAGAAGATTTAGCTAAAGAATTTAATGCAGATTTAGAAGAAATCGTACCTGCAAAACGTTATACTAGTGCTGATTTAAATTGGATGGATAAAAACTCGAGATCTAGTCTTGAAATGAAAGATGAAAATTCTAGACCTGAAATATTAAAAGGAAAATTTGACATAACTAATTATGATGTTGTTATGATTGGATATCCTAT
>JADIMN010000083.1 GCA_017694735.1 Candidatus Alectryobacillus merdavium | reverse complement strand
CTAGAAAATTAGCGGCTTCACAACCAGCCAAGCCAGCTCCAATTATATTAATTTGTTTTTTCATTATCTTCTTTAAGAGCTTCTATGTATCTACATTTTGGGAAATTATTGCAAGCTATAAATTTTCCTTTTTTTCCTTCTCTATAAACAAGTTCACCACCACATTGAGGACATTTTCGACCAACAAATTCGACTTCTTTTTTAACTTTCTCTGTTGGTTTTATATATCTACAACTTGGATAATTTATACAGCCAACAAATTCACCATATTTTGATTTTCTCTTAACTAAATCCCCACCACATAATGGACACTTTTCTCCAGTTTTTTCTGGTTCTTTTTTATCTGGTAAAAACTTTGGTGAATTTTTAAAATTAGTGATTTCATTTTCAAATTCATTGTAAAATCCAGAAAGAATGTTAATTCTAGATGAAGATCCGGCTTCTATATTATCTAAATCTTTTTCCATTTTTGCTGTATAAGATGCATTAACAAAATCACTGAAATTCTTTTCTAAAAATTCAGCTGTTAACATACCTTGTTCAGTTGGTTGTAAAATCCCTTTTTTGCTAGTTACATAATCTCTTTGAAGCAATATTTGTATAGTAGCAGAATATGTAGAAGGTCTTCCAATTCCCTCTTCTTCCATTAATTTTACTACTTTAGCTTCACTATATCTTGGAGGCGCTTTTGTAAAATCTTCTTCAAGTTTCTTATCAAGAACTTTAAACTCATCACCAAGTTTAATTTTACTAAGATTTGGCTTTTCTCTTTTTTCTTCGTAAACTTTGCTATAGCCATCAAATAAAACTAGAGAACCTTCAAGTTTAAAAGTCGTCTTGTTGCTTGATAATGTTATTACTTGAGATTGTAATATCATATCTGACATTAAACTTGCTTGAGCTCTTGAATAAATTAATTTATATAATTGATATTCTTTTTTAGATAAGTATTCTTTTAAAGAATCAGGAGTTCTATGATTAGAGGTTGGTCTAATAGCTTCATGTGCTTCTTGAGCATTTTGAACATGTTTGACACTTTTTTCACCGCTAAAATATTTTTCTCCATAAAATTCATTAATATAATTTTTAGCTCTATTTATATATGAAGTTGATAGCTTTGTAGAATCAGTTCTCATATATGTAATTAAACCAACTAAACCATCTGGAGTATTAACACCTTCATATAATTTTTGTGCAATTAAAGATGTTTCTTTTGTAGAAAATCCAAATCTATTAAATGCTTCTTGTTGCAATGTTGAAGTTGTAAAAGGTTCCTTTGATTTTACACTACGTTCTTTTATTTCAATATTTTTAACTACTAAAGAATTTCCAATATCATTAAATATTTCTTTTGCTAAACTCTCATCAGTTATTTTATCAATCTTTTTTCCATTATATTCATCAATTGATACAGAATACTTTAAATTATCTAAAGTCACAGATATTGAATAGTACTTTTGTGGAACAAAGTTTTGAATTTCAAGTTCATGTTTACAGATTAAACTCAAAGTAACAGATTGAACACGTCCAGCAGATTTTGATTTAATATACTTTTGAGTAATTTTTGATAAATCAAAACCAATAATTCTATCAATAATTCTTCTAGTTTCTTGACTTAAAACTAAATTTAAATCAATTGTACGAGGTTCTTGTATAGCTTGAGTAATTGAATCTCTTGTAATTTCATGAAATTCTAATCTTTTAGTTGTGTTTATATCTAAATCCAAAACTTTAGCTAAATGCCAAGCAATTGCTTCTCCCTCTCTATCAGGGTCGGTTGCAAGTATAACTTCATCTGATTTTTTTGCTGCTTTTTTTAGCTCATTTACAATTTTTTTACTATCTTCTTTTACTTCATAAGTAGCATTAAAATTATTTGCTACATCAACTCCATATCCGTTATGTCCTCTTATAGCAAGATCTCTAATGTGTCCTTTTGAAGCCAAAACTTCATACTCATCACCTAAGTATCTTTTAAGGGTATGTGTTTTGGTTGGAGATTCAACAATAACTAATTTCATAATAATCTACGCTTTATTACTTTAAATTAAATTTCATAAAAATACAAATAATAAGTTTCAAACATTTCTTTTATGAATAATATTCATAATATTTTAGAATATCTTCCTTATTTCTAATAAGATCTGCTCCATCTTTAATTAAATTATTACAAATTGAATCTTTATCAATTCGTGTTGGAACAGCTAAAACCTCCCTTCCATAATTTAAAGCATAGTTTGCAGTGATAGAAGTTCCACTTTTTATTCCTCCCTCAATTACTAGTAAAGCCTTACTAAAAGCTGCTACTAATCTATTTCTAAAAGGAAAGTTATCTTTATTAGGATCAACTTTACAAGGATATTCAGAAATTAATAAATGATTATTTTTAATTTCATCATATATTTTATAATTCGAATTAGGATAACACCTATCAATTCCACAACCTAAAACAGCTATTGTTTTTCCTCCATTTTCAATGCATGTTTTATGTGCAATTGAATCTATACCATTCGCAAATCCACTGACAATATTAAAATGATCACAAACTCCCTCTACTAAGTTTTTTGTAACTTCTTCTCCATATTTGCTAGGTTCTCTAGTTCCAACAACAGATAAATTACGACGATAATTTTTAATTAAATTTAAATCACCATAATAAAAAAGAATAAAAGGTGGCTTATAAATTGGTTTCAAACATTCAGGATAGTCACTATCAATAAGAGTAACATAATTACACTTAATATCTTCCTTAATTTTTTCAATATCTAGATTTTTTGGCAAATCTTCTTTTTGTTTTATTGCATTATACATGGCATCCCAATTGCCGTTATACTTTAAAGCCAAGTACAACAATATATCTCTTCCTTCCATAAAAAAATATCTCCTTTATAAATAAGTCGTAGATATTTTTCTATTTTTCTAAAAAACTTTTTATAGGTTCGTAAGATTTTCTATGTATTCCTTCAACTGGGCCATATTTTAAAAGAGCTTCTTTATGTTTGAGAGTGTAATATCCTTTGTGCTTATTAAATAAATACTCTGGATACTTTTCACTAATTTCATCCATTATTCTATCTCTTGTAACTTTTGCTAAAATTGAAGCTGCTGCAATATTTTTTGATTTACTATCCCCCTTTATAATTGATATAACTTTCTTTTCATTTATATCATCCATTGGCATTGCATCACTTAAATATAAATCTACATGGCGTTTCAAGCTTTTAAAGCACTTTATCATTGCTTTCTTTGTTGTTTGATAGATATTTGCTTCTTTATCTATATCAAAAACACTGACAATTTCAATTGAATAATCTATTGCATTTTCAATAATTAAATTAAAAACTTTCTCTCTTTTTCTAGGCATTAATTTTTTTGAATCATTTATAAGTTCACTATTAAAGTCTCTTGGTAAAACACATGCTGCAACAACAAGAGGTCCCGCAATTGGACCTCTGCCTGCCTCATCACAACCAGCAATCAAATTAATTTCATTACTATAAAATTTATTTTCTAATTCAAGCATCTAAAAATATTTTCCCAATCAAACCATTTTTAAAATCGTTAAGTATTGTCAACTCGCATCTTTCAATGTCAAATTGAGAATTTTGTTGCAAAAACCCTCTTTTTTTACATATTAACTCAATCAAAATGTTGTTATCAGTCTCACCACTTATATCACAATCTAATTTGTAATAATTTTTAAATTCAAGATATAAATTCTCTTTTATATAGTTAAGTGCGTATTCACATAATTCACTATTAGGCAATATATCTTGTTTAATTGATCCTAAAAGCGCTACATTTCTTGCATAATTTTTATCTTCATAATTACTAGGAAGTATTCCAGGAGTATCAAGAAAATAATATTTTTCGCTAACTCTAATCCACTTTTGTCCTTTTGTAAATCCTGGTTTATTTTCTACGCCTGCCGAAGATTTCTTTGATAAAAAATTAATTAGACTAGATTTCCCAACATTTGGAATACCACAGACTAAAATTTTAATTGGTTGTGGTTTTAAACCTTTTTTTACATTTTTTTCATTAATTAAATTATAAAAATAGTTGAGTTTTGCAAGTAATTTTGAATAAAATGAAGCATCTTTTATAGAAGAAAGAATATAGTTTTGTTCTCCAATAATTTCACTATTTTTAATATATTCGTTGAGTTTTTGCTCATTTGCAATATCGATTTTATTAAATATGACTAACTTTGATTTATTTTGTGTAAGAGAATCTAAATACTTATTATGAGTTGAAAAAGGTGCTCTTGCATCTAATATTTCAATTACTAAATCTATTAATTTAATTTTTTCTGAAATTTCATTCAGAGCTTTCTTCATGTGGCCTGGAAACCAATGAATATTCTTTTGTTGTTCCATATCTTTATTATTATAAATAAAAAAGAAGATAATTTTAATATCTTCTTTTTAATATCACTTTTATTTAAGAATTTCTTTAATTCTTGCAGATTTACCACTTCTTTGTCTGAGATAATAAATCTTATTTCTTCTAACTTTACCTCTTTTTACCAATTCAATTTTAGCAATTGATGGAGAATGAAGTGACCAAGTTCTTTCAACTCCAATTGCATTAGCAGAAATTTTACGAACAGTGAATGTTTCACTAACACCATGTCCTCTTCTTTCCATAACAACGCCTTGGAAAACTTGAATTCTCTCTTTGCCGTTTTCAATGATTCTTACCCCAACTTTAACAGTGTCACCACTTTTAAATTGTGGAATATCATTTTTTAATTGAGTGGCGGTAATTTCATTAATTAAGTTTGTATTCATAATCAATTTACCTCCTTAGTCTATATTTTCTTAGTCTATTCATATAAGCGTGATTTACTTAAAGCGGAATAGCTGCAGCAAACGCTTATATATAATATCACTTTTTAATAAAAGTGTAAATAAAAAGAATAATAAATAGACGTCAAGTATTTTTACTTGACACGTTTACTATATTTATCTATAATATAGCTGTTTGGAGGAAAAAAGAATGTCAGTTAAAATTAGATTAACAAGAATTGGTAGACACGAAGATCCTTTCTATAGAATTGTAGTTGCAGATTCCCATTTTGCAAGAGATAAAAGATACATTGAATTAATTGGTAGATATGATCCAAGTGTTGGTAAAAAATCATTAGTTATTGATGAAGAAAAAGCTTTATATTGGTTAAATAATGGCGCTACACCAAGTGACACAGTAAAAAGTTTATTATCATCAAAAGGAATTATTGAAAAATATAATAATTCAAAAAAATCTGCTAAAAAAGTTAAAGAGGATAAATAACTATGGATTATGAATCAATAATTCATGCATTAATCGATGATTTAGTTAGCAACAAAAATGGTTTAATAATCAAAAAATTACCAAACGAAAAAGAAGACGAACCTATCACTTATCTTATCTGTGCAGAAGACAATGATATCGCACGTCTTATTGGTCATAAAGGAAGCGTTGCTACATCTCTTAGAGAAATCATTTCAATTGCTGGAAAGTTGAATAACGAAAAAATTAGATTAAAATTTGAATCTTTGACTTCAACTTCAGAAAATAAATAAGAGCTTTGCTCTTATTTTTTAATAAATATAAATTATATGGAAAATCAATTACTACAAGTTGGAAAAATTATTAATACATGTGGCTTGAAAGGTGAGGTAAAAATATATTCCACTACTTTTTACGCTAAAGAAAGATACAAAAAAAATAATAAGGTTTTGCTAGGAATTTTTGAAGATAACGATGAAAAATATATAAGTTTAAGTGTAAAATCTTATCGAAATTTTAAAGGTTTTGATTATGTAATTTTCAATGAAATTTCAAGTATAGAAGAAGCTGAAAAATTGGTAGGTAAATTTATATTTATTAAAAAAGAAGATGCAAAAATAAAAAAAGATGAATATTTATTTGTAGATTTAGTAAACTGTAAAATAATTGATCAATTAACAAATGAAGTTCTTGGAACTGTTATTGATATTTATGAATTTCCTGCCTCTATTTCATTAAAAATTAAAACTTTAGATGAAAAAATATATAATATTCCTTTTATTAAACAATTTATAACAAAGGTTGATATTAATAATAAAGTAATTTTTATTAATAATATAGAGGGATTATTAAAATGAAAATTACTATTTTAACAATTTTTCCTAATTTATTTGATTCTTTACTAAAAAACACTATCATTCAAAGGGCTATATCAAATAATTTAGTTAGTATAAATATCGTAAATATTAGAGATTACACTAAAGACAAATATAAAAGAGTTGATACTCCACCAATTGGAGGAGGTAGCGGCTTAATAATGAAGTGTCAGCCTATCGTTGATGCTATAAGATCTAACTCAAATGAGAACACACATAAAATACTATTATCACCAAAAGGTCGCACATTTAATCAAGTTTTAGCACAAAATTATTCTAAAATGAATGATTTATTAATCGTATGTGGAAACTATGAAGGAATAGATGAAAGAGTTGATAATTACGTTGATGAATTAGTTTCAATTGGCGACTACATTATAACTGGTGGGGAACTCGCAAGTATGATTATTGCTAATTCAGTTATTAGACTTTTACCTCATGCAATTAATAATGAGTCAATAATTGATGAAAGTTTTGAAAATAATTTATTAGAATATCCACAATATACTGAACCATTTGATTTTGAAGGATTTAAAGTTCCTGAAGTATTAAAATGCGGAAATCATGAAGTCATTAACAGATATCGATATAAAATGTCTTTAAAATATACAAAAAAATATCGTCCTGACTTATTTAATAAATTATCTTTAACTAAACAAGATATAGATTTATTAAACGAAGACGATATTTCAGAAAATGAATTAAAAGCGATTAATAAAAATAAAATTAAATAATTTTTTATCTTCTAGGCATTCCACCGCCAAAAGGAGGAAAACCTTTAAAACCACCGCTTTTCATTTGTTTAAACATCATTTTTGCTTGTTCGTATTTTTTTAACATTCTATTAATATCAGCGCTTGTTTTTCCGCAACCTTTTGCAATTCTTATTTTTCTAGAATTTTTTAAAATATCTGGATTTGCTCTTTCTTCTAAAGTCATAGAATCCATTATTACTTCAAAATTTTTCATTTCTTGCTCAGCCATTGCCTTTTGCTCATCTGTAATCTTAGGCATTCCAGGAAGCATAGATAAAATAGAACTTAATGAACCCATTTTTTGAATTTGTTTTAATTGTTTTAACATATCATCAAGAGTAAATTGTCCTTTTAAGGCCTTCATGGCTTCTTTTTTTGCTTCTCTTTCATCGATTGTACTTTTTACTTTTTCAACTAAAGAAACAACATCTCCCATTCCAAGAATTCTAGAAGCCATTCTATCTGGATAGAAAATATCTAAATCTGAAATTTTCTCACCAACACCGATAAACTTAATATATAAATGAGTTAACTCAGCAATTGATAATGCACTACCACCTTTACTATCGCCATCAAGTTTAGACATAATAACACCGGTTAAAGCTAATTTATTATTAAACTCTAAAGCAACATCACTAGCATTTTGACCTGACATAGCATCAACTAAAAGAAGAATTTCATCTGGTGAAACATCTTTTTTAATATCATTTAACTCATTCATTAATTTTTCATCAATTTGAAGTCTACCAGCTGTATCAATAATAAGAACATCATAATGATCATCATAAGCTTTCTTTCTAGCTTCTAATGCAATATTTTGAGCAGTTTCATTTTCTTTGTAAACAACTGGAACATTGATTTGCTTAGCTAAAACTTTTAATTGTTCAACGGCTGCAGGTCTATAAATATCGCAAGCAGCAAAAAGAACTTTTTTATTTAGTTTATATTTCATTAAGTTAGCAAGTTTTGCAGCAGTTGTTGTTTTACCACTACCTTGAAGACCAACTAACATAATGATTGTAGGTTTATTTTTATTGTACTGGATTTCGGTTTTATTTGATCCAAGTAATTTGACCATCTCATCATAAACGATTTTAGTGATCATTTGAGAAGGATTAACTTTAGTTAAAACTTTTTCACCAACAGCCCTGCTTTCAACGTCACTTAAAAATGTTTTAACTACTTTATAATTAACATCTGCTTCAAGCAATGCAATTTTAATTTCATCAAGCATTTCGGACATATTACGTTCACTTAATGTTGCTTGACCAGTTAACTTTTTAAAAATTCTTTGAAATTTTTCACTTAATGCTTCAAATGCCATATCTATAACTCCTCAATCATTTTTATTAATACTTCTTTATTTAAATCAGATGAAGTAATACTATCAATTATTTTTTTCTTATTTTTGACAAGTCTCATCTTATTTTCATAATCATTTAATTTTTTAATACTTCTTGATATTAAATCAAAACATGCGCTTCTAGAAACATTTAAATTATCAGCAATTTCTCCTAAAGACAAATCATATTTTAAATAGTAATCTAGATACAATACTTGTTTTTTGGTAAGTAAATTCGAGTATTGATCAAAAAGTTCAATTAAATAATTATTTTTTTCAATATCCATAATTACTCATCCTTATCATTTACAACACACAAACCATATAAATATTTTTCTAAATCAAAAAGTTGTAAATCATCAATTTTTTCACCTAGTCCGATAAATCTAACTGGTATTCCTAATTCGTTTTTAATGGATAAAATAATTCCACCTTTTGAAGTTCCATCCATTTTTGTAATAATAATTCCAGTCAATCCAGTTGCATCAAAGAAAGACTTAGCTTGAGAAACTCCGTTTTGTCCAGTTGTAGCATCTAAAACTAGAAAAGTTTCAACAATGCTATCTTCGCACAACTTAGAAATTACTCTTCTCATTTTGCTTAATTCATTCATTAATGAAACCTTATTTTGTAAACGACCAGCAGTATCGATTATAACGAGGTCGTAGTTATCTTTAGCCTTATTAAGTCCGTCGTAAAGTACACTACTTGGATCGCTATTATTTTTCCCGCTAACAATATCAACATTAATTCTTTTTGCCCAGACATCTAATTGTTCTTGAGCAGCCGCTCTAAATGTATCAGCAGCAATTATTAAAACTTTTTTACCCTTATTTTTGTACCAATTTGCTAATTTTGCAATACTTGTTGTCTTTCCAACGCCGTTAACTCCAACAACTAAACAAATTGTAGGAGAATTCTCTTTGAACTTAATTTCTAAATCAGCATCTTTATTATCTTGAACATACTTTTGAAAAAGAATATCTATTAAAGCTTCGTTTATTTCATCGGCGTCGCTAATTTTTTCTTTTCTAGCTTTTTCTATTAATTCATCAATTACGGATAAAGTAAGTCTTACACCAACGTCTGCTTCAATTAAGACCTCTTCAAGATTATCAAAATATTCTTTATTAACTTTTTTATATTTTTTAGATAAAGATTTTAATTTCAAAGCAAAAGATTTACGAGATTTTTCTAAACCATCCTCGTATTTTTTAATCTGTTTTTCTTCAAAAACCTTATTTTCGTTTTTGTTTACTTCGCTTTTTTTAGTATTTAAAACATCTGCATCATCTTTTTTAACTTCGTTAGAAGTATCTACTGAATCATTTTTTTCAATAGGACTATTTTCGATGTTTTCTTTATTTTTTTTAGAAAATTTTTCTTTTAAAAATTTTAATAAACCCATCTTAATACTTAAATTTGTTTAAAGCATCTTTAGCAGCATTTTGTTCAGCTTCTTTTTTGCTTTTACCAATTCCCTTTCCTAAAACAATATTATTAAATAAAACTTCAACTTCAAAAGTTTTATCATGACTTGGACCCTTTTCATTTATTACTTTGTATTCAACTGCTTTTCTTGTGTCGGCTTGAACATATTCTTGAAGCTTTGTCTTATAATCATGAAGTTTTGAAAAATCAAAATTTTTAACTTCATTATAAAATAATTTTCTTATTAAGTTATAAGTTTTATTTAATCCTTGATCAATATAAATAGCACCAACAACAGCTTCAAAAATATCCTCTAACAAGTGAGGCATTTTAACTAGATCAACATTTTTTAATGAATTACCAACTCTTACATATTTTTGCATATTAAATCTAATAGCCATTTGCTTTAAAGCTTGAGCTTGAACTAAACCGGCCTTTAACTTTGACATTTGTCCTTGATCAAGTTCTGGATGTAAATTATATGCTAAATCAGCAACAATCATTCCAACAAAAGAATCACCAATGAATTCTAATCTTTCATAATCTTTATGCGATGTATTTGCGTCAGAATTATATGATGCATGAGTAAAAGCCGTCTCATAAATTGAGACGTTTTTTGGTTTGATATGCATTTCTTTAAAAAAACTATCTAGATTCATCGCTTATATTTAATTCTTCTTTTATTTTGGTATTAATTTGATTTTTAACACTTGATAAAGATACATTTAAAGCTCCTGTAAATCCTTCGAAATCACTATTTCCATGAGCTTTAATTACATAACCATCAATACCAAGTAGCATTGCTGCACCAACTTTTTTGTAATTAAAAGTTTCTTTAATATTATCAATAACACTATGAGACAATAAATATCCCATTTTTGTTTTTAAATTTTTCTTAAAACCTTGTTTTAATAATTTAGAAACAATTCCAAAGACACCTTCACATGTTTTTAAAAATAAATTTCCACTAAAGCCATCTGTAATTACTAAATCTGCTTCTCCATCTAAAACATGTCTTCCTTCAATATTTCCAACAAAGTTTTCAAACTTAATTTCTCTTAACTTTTTATTGGTATCTTGAATTAAATTTGTTCCTTTATGATCCTCGGTTCCATTTGATAATAAATATGATTTTGGATTTTCGATTCCTAAAACATATTTGGTATAAACTCTTCCCATAAAAGCAAATTGAACTAATTCTTCAACAGTATTTAAATTATTTGCACCAATATCTAATAAGACAACAGATTTATTTTTTATCATTGTTGGAAATGGAGTTACTAATCCAGGTCTTTTAATACCTTTAATTCTTCCAACTAAGAATGTTGCAGCAGTCAAATAAGCACCAGTTGAACCAGCAGAAATAATGCAATCAGCTTTTTCCTCTTTATAAGTTTTAATTGCCTTAATCATACTAGATTCATTTCTTTTTAAAGATGCTATTGGATTATCATCCATAGAAATAACATCATCTGCTTGTATTAATTTAAAATTTTCTCTATCCTTAAAGACATCAAATTCATCAACTTTTCCAACTAAATAAAAAAATATATCTTGATGAATTTTAGAAAACTCATCTATTGCTTTTATTAATCCTTTTGGCCCATTATCAGAGCCCATCATATCAATTACAAACTTGTACATAATAATCACCTAACTAATATTATATCAAATAAAATATTACAAATAAAAAGATAAGAATTAACTTATCTTTTTATATAAAAACAGTAAATTATTTTAATTATTCTACACCAATTATGAATGAATAGACTGGTTGATTACCTTTTTTAACATCAACTTCAATCATATCATATTTAGTATTTAACTCTTCACTTAATTTTTCAGTTTCTTCTTCGCTTATATCTTCACCAGTAAAAACTGTTACAATAGAGCTAGAATCATTAATTAATTTATCAAGAGTTCTATATAATGCGTCATATTTATCTTCAACACAGCATATAATTTTCTTATCAATTAAAGCAATAAATTGATCTTTGATAACTTTAATATTTCCTATTTGAGTATCTTTAGTTGCGTATGTAATAGAAGCACTCTTGACATTTTTTAAGGCCTTTTTCATCTCTCTTGCGTTTTCACTATAATCAGCATCAGGATTTAACATCATAGAAGCGACGAGTCCTTGTGGAACAGTAGTTGAAGCAATAACTTTTGCTTTAACTTCTTTTTTACAAACATCACATGCTTGAGTTGCAGCCATAACAATATTAGAGTTATTTGGGAAAATAAATACATGTTTAGCTCTGACTTTTCTAATTGCGCTAACAAAATCTTCTGTTGATGGATTCATTGTTTGTCCACCAGAAACAATTATATCAACACCAATTTCTTTAAACATTGCAGCAACTCCATCACCGCTACAAGTAGCAATCATACCATATTCTTTTAAAGGTGCTTCTTTTGCTTCATCTTTAGTATTTGATGAGAAAATTTGACTTTCTTTTGTTTCAGAATTTAAATTAAGTTTCTCCTTTAAATCAGCAAATAAAGTATATTCATGATGTGACTGAGCCATATTTTCAATCTTAACTTGTTGAAACTCACCAAATTGTTGAGTGTAATTTAATAACCATCCAGGAGTAAATGTATGAAGATGAATTTTAATTAAACTCTCATCTTTATAATAAACAAGGTTGGTACCATGCATTTTTAAGGTATTAATGAAC
>JADIMN010000082.1 GCA_017694735.1 Candidatus Alectryobacillus merdavium | reverse complement strand
AAAATTAAAATTTGAAAATGGAAAATAAGAATTTTATCAGTAGCTATATTTCAAATTTCTATATTATTAGCAATAGTGTAAACAAAAAAGTTGACAGAAAAAAGTAATAAGTAAATCATAAATTACAATTTATAAGTAGGGTATTTTATTTACCCTACTTATATTTTACAATTCTAAATCGTAGTCATCTCTTGATTTTTCTTTATTTAAATCTATTTTTTCACTTTCTTCAATTTTACTTAGACCAATATCCATATATTCCATTATTTTTAATTCTCTTTGTATTAATTCTGGGTTTTCTACATATTTATCATAATTTTTTCTAAAATGTTTTACATTTTTTAAGATTCTTTCTGGAGGAACTTTGTTAGAAAGTTGATACATTACAAAACTAACAGTTGCAACAATTTTAAAATTAAATATTTTATCGGCTATTTTGTTCCAAAAAGAAGGTTTATCTTTTTCTTGTTCAATAGTTGTATTTTGCATTTCAATTATTCGAGCATTATTTATTTGTTTTTCTTTTTCAAATTCTTCAGCAAGTTGTTTTCTTTGCTTTTTATGGTGTAGTTCTAATTCTGCGATACTTTCTTCAATATAATTCTTTTTTCCTTTTAAGTTTTCTATCTGCATTTCAAGTTCTTCTAGTTTTTCGTTTTCAGACATTGCTCTATTTTGACACATTTGAATAAATTTAGGATCTTTTTTTAATTCATTTTTTATTATTTCAATTTCTTCTTCTATGATATTTTCTTTTTGTTCAACAGGAATTTGTTCTATAACAGATTTCTTTATTTCTTCAGTAGGATTTTGTATAAGTTCAACTATAGCCTTTTCTTTTATTTTTTCTTCATTTTTCAGTTGCTCAACAGTTTTATTTCCTTCTGCAGTTGCTCCATTTAAAATATTAACCTTTGTCTGCAGTTTGTTTTCTAAATATTCTTGCATTTCAGGGTGTATTTGCTTTAATTCCACCTTATTTATACATTGTTTTGCATTTACTTTATATTCTTGTTTCTTTTTATCAAATATAACAGGAACAAAGCAAAAGTGCATATGTGGACTTGTTTCGTCTAAATGTACATAAGCAGAAACAACATTGCCTTTACCATATCTATTCGCCATAAAGTTATATGCTTCTCTAAAAAACAATGCTTTATTTCCTTTGTAATCTGTAGGCATAGTAATAACCCAAGAAACGAGCCAATTAACATCTTTTCTTTTTAGCACCTTAAATTCTTCACATCTCTTTTTCATAAATTCATAGTCAGTCATTCCTGTATGCTCTGGTGCAAGATTATAATTTAAATAAGTTTTTGAATGGTCTATTTCTTGATTTTTGTAAGTCCTATTTGGATCACTTCTATCACAATGCACCAATATATTACCAGACTGATTTCTTGTAAATTTTTCACAATTCATTTTACCACCTCCAGCGACCAACTATATTATAACACAAAATTTTTGGTGTAGCAAGTTATACCAAAATATTTTTCTAACGAAAAAATTATTGGTAAACTTGCAAGGGTGATCCCCTTGACCCCCTCCTGCAGAAATAAAAAAACATACCAAAACGGCATGTATATTTTTTTATTCTGCAGAACAATACCTATACTAAAGCATAGGTATTGCAGGGGCTATTCTCGCCCCTACGAAAATACAAAGTATTTTCTACCCTAGAGCTACCGCACTACATTGCTAATATAAAATTAGCAATTCCGTTTGGTCTTGCTTAATTTGTTTTAGTAATATGCCTTATATAGAAAAATGCAATTACTTCTGCAATTATAAGAATTGATTGCATTATTAGTATTTGTTTTTCAGCAGGTAATTCATTAAATTTAATTGCTACTTGTAATGCTATATCTGAATACATCATTATCACCTCTTTATAATTATACAAGTATAAAACACTTGTGTCAAATACAAGTACAATATATGTGTATCTTATACATTATAAAGTTGTTAAACTAATAAAGGGTGATTTTATAATGGGAATAGCATATCATAAGAAAACAAGTACAAAGTATGTGCAATATACTTTAAGAATTGAAGAGTCTATACTTGATAAAATTAAATCAATTGCAGGAAAAGAAGATTTATCTATAAATGAGGTTGTAAATCAGTCGTTACAATTTGCAATAAATGATTATGAAAAAAATAATAATAAAGGCAGTAAGTAGACAAATTGTCGAATTTGATATATACTAGCACCAACCCTACTTTGTAGGGTAAATCCCTTATAGAAGGGAGGTGTCGAAATTTTGACTGGTTATAATTTAGTATTTTTGCTATTACAAAAAATTGAAGAATTACAAAAAGAACTGCAAAAGTACAAAGATCAAGACACTAAAAACTAATTAAATTTAGTTCAGGGGAGCGTCCGTTATTTTAGCTCTCCTGTTTTTTTTGCAAAAAAAAAGAATATATGCCGTTACTCATATATTCGGTGTCGATTGACTGGTTATAGTTTCAATCTGTAATTGTATTATAATACATTTTTTATTATATGTCAAATTTTATTTTTTTATTCTTTTTTTTAATTTGTTCTGCAGATATAAAAATTACAATTTTATTTATTCGAAAATCAATTTTAAGGCATTTTTTTATTTAAGGTATATAACTTTATTTCTTTCTCAAATAAAACGGGGGTGAGCGAGGTACGAGCGAAGGAGGGGTGTCCCCTAGTGGAATTGCTTATAAGTTAGACCATATAAGCGATAGCAGTACATTTTAATATAAATCTCATTACAATGCGGTAGAGTATTTATTACTGCAGAAAAATATATTCGTCCTAGTAAAAGAAAAGAAAAAAATTTTAACTTAAAATGTAGTTTTTTGTAGTGAAATAGAATATCTGTGTAAAACAAAAAGAAAAATGTCACCAAAAATCGTTGACATTTCTTTTTATTTAATATATTATAATTTCAATTGAATAAGAGATAAAAAAATAAACCTTTCGAATTGCGGTCGAAAGGCAAATATTCTGAAGGTATTCTTCAAAACAACTACCTTCGATATATATAGTTTAACGAAATTTTGTAGAAATGTCAATACAAAACTTAAAAAAACTTAAAAGAATTTAAACGAATTGAAATAAACTATAAAGTATTTAAGAGAATTTTGCTTAGAGAGTGCATTGAATTGTACTCTCTATTTTTTATTCAATTACAATTAAATATGACTTAAATTTAAGTTAAGTGGGTGGAGAAAATGCAAAGTAACTGACACCTAAAAAATAAGGTTATGGGGTGTGGACGAGCCCATGCAGAGAGTCGCCTCGTATTGCTTATATGTTAGTAATATAAGCTGTGCGTCAGCAGGAACTCATACAAATCGAAAACCTGCAATATATAAAGAATTTGGGGTGGAAAGTTAAAGAGGATTTACAACTTATGACATGGATTAACTTGTGTTGTCTAAATTAGACTATGTTGTATCAAACTGGAATGTTTGAACTTTACTAACATTGAACGACCGATCGACCGACGGTATTGTTTAAAGCAAAGTAATTTTTGTTTTATGGGATTACTTTGCCTTTTTCACTCCCTTACTCTCTCTGGTATTGTTATTAAATTAGTTTAAAATACAGTTTAATTGAAAAATGTATAAAATTTAGTTATTATTGCTAAAAATTTATCTTTTGTGCAATGTTAAAATTAGTTTAAAACTAGTTTAAAGCGTTATTATTTCTAGCGAATATAAGAATGTTTGACAATTAAAATAAAGTGTAGTAAACTGAAAACAACTAAAAATTATTAAAGTTTATTAAAGTTGTTTTATACTTAATTAAACTGATTGAAAGGAGAATATAAATGTTTTTAATTAAGCAAGTATCAAGTGATTTAGGAATAACACCACAAGCAATATATAAGCAAAAAGAAGAATTACAGAATAAAGGTTATATGATAAAAAATTCTTCAAATGACTGGGAAATAACTAGTGATGGTTATAATTATTTAAAAGAAAAACAAATAAACAGGTTTAAACGAAATAACATAAGTTTAAAAGAAAACGATATTAAAAGTACAAATTTACAAGGAAAAGAAGAAAATAATAGTTTAAATGAAACTTTAATAAACTTCTATGAAACTAGATTAGAAGAAATAAAGCAAAGCTATGAAAATCAATTAAATGAGCAGAAAAAACAAGTTGAATATTTTAAAAATTTATATGAAGAAGAAAAAAGTGAAAGAATTAGAGCGAATGCACAATATCAAACTTATCTTTTAGGAACTGCAGAAGATAATAAAAGACATTGGTGGCAATTTTGGAATAAAACAAATAAAGAAAGAGATAACTAGTAATTTGT
>JADIMN010000081.1 GCA_017694735.1 Candidatus Alectryobacillus merdavium | reverse complement strand
GTATTATTATAATTTTGATTATAATTATTCATATTAGCAACCTCCTTTAAATATTAAAGAAAAAGCAAGGCAAAACCTTGCTTTTTTCTTATTTAATAGTGATATATTTCTTTTCTTGTTTTTCTTCTTCTTTTTGTTTTGGAACAAGAATTCTTAAAACACCATCAACGTATTCAGCAGAGATTTTGCTCTCGTCGATTTTATCTCCAACATAGAAAGATCTTTGATAAGTGCCTTCTACTCTTTCTTTTCTAAGATAATTTTTCTTACTTCCTTCTTCACTGTTTTTCTTGTAAGAAACATTAACAACAAGGTAACCATCATCAACATGAACTTTAATGTTTTCTTTGTTTACACCTGGGGCTTCAACATTGAAAACATATTCGTTTTCATTTTCTTCTATATCAGTTCTCATAAAATTTGCATGATTACTTGGTAAGAAATCCTCATCAAATAAATCATCAAATAATCCTAAATAATTTCTTCTGTTTGGTAAATATCTACTCATAAAAATATCCTCCTATATAATATTTAGCACTCTCATATCTCGAATGCTAATTATATTATATAACATTATTTAGCACTGTCAACAAGAAAGTGCTAATTTTTTTATATTTTTATTTTGTATATTATTTTTTATTTAAAACGCAGATCATTCTGCATATTTATCAAGGCTTAAAAGATATAAGTAAATACCTTTAACTGCAAAACAAATAATAGCAATTATTGCTAAATATCTTTCTAATGATAAAGAAGTTACTGCAAATATTCCAACAATCAATAAGATATAGTAAATTGGAAAATTAATAATATCTAAAATTTTATTATTCTTTAATAATGAAATAATAGATAAAACAAATCCTACAATTAATAAAATATAAAAAATAATCGGAAATAAAACATTAGATATAGATGGATCAATTTTAAAAATATCTACTAAAGAGTAAGATTCACTTGTATTACTATACATACGATATGTTTTTAGTGCTGGAAAAAAGTAAATAAGTAAAATTAAATATTCAAAAATAAATAATAAGTTAAGCCCCTTTTTGTAAATAAATTTCTTAATACTCATATATAGACCTCACCATTGAAAGGAGTTCTGTCTCAGAATGTACTTGACCAGAAATAACATTTAATGCTCTAACACTTTGTGTACTTTCATCAAATATAATTTTAAGCACTTTTAATTTCATATTATTTTTTAAAACAATGCAATCATTTGACAAATACGGTTTAATCATTTCAATTTCTTTTCTAAATAAAGAAGCTTCAGTCTTAAGTATATCTGTATATACTCCGTTAATAACAAGGAAATCATTAATAGTTCGAATATTTTCTTTGAAAAAGATATCTTGTATTTCTAAATACTTTGAATTAACATAACTCGAAACATTCGAAGCAGATGGATAAGTAATAATTTCATCTCGTGAATATACAACAGGCTCAACTAAGCATTTAAAAAGATCTTGTCCCATTAAAATAAAGTAACGTGCCCAAAATCTATCACTCGCATATGTCAGCGAATCACTGATACTTTTTTCGAGTTCATAACGTCCTTTTAAAAAAGATTCAATATAATAAGATGCGGCAATTGTAGATACATCCCTCGGCCAACCTATAGATGTGCCTGCCCCGTTTTCATACGCTTTATATGTAAAATTACTATTATCATTATTAATCCTCTCGGCAGTTTTACAGCCACCCCAGATTGCAATATCAACATCTTCCATGTTTGGCAATTCATTCATTTCTATACTTTCTATTGTCTTATCATTATATGTTTGAATTCCAGTTCTACCGCCATGGCCTCTAAATACAACAAGATTTTTTTGCAAAGGCGACTTAAACCCTTCTAAGTCATAATTTTCCAAGAGAATATTTTTTCCCACATTATGATAAAGTTTGCAAGAGAACCCTTCATCAACCAAATTTTCACCTATTATATTTAGTTCGCTACTTCTATCATGTTTATTAGAGTTCCAGTCAAAGGTTCCGATAAGGCTAGCTTCGTTTTTTGGTTCCATCACGAAATAAAATGTATCATCGTAATTGGAAATATTTTGTAAAACAACAGAATATTCATCATTATTTTCATAAAAATTGTAATTCATAGAACAAATTAAATTCCCATCGTTCAATGTCCTACTTGAACCAACGGTAGAATTATTGCTTTGTTTTAAAGTAATCTTCCCTTCTCTTTTATTAGTGCAGAATAATTTTAACGAATATTCGCCAACAGCATAACTCTTTTCTTGAATATATAAGGTTACTGATGAATTCTTCTTAATTTCGAATTTTTTTTCAACTCCAGCGGCAATATCGTCTGTCATGTATAAATTAAATTTATTTTTTGTATCAACCACATTTGAATTTTTCAAAACTATTCTTGTATTATTTGCAGGAGTGTCATTTAATGTACCTAATAATTTAGTATAATTCGTAATGCCAGAATAAATTTTATAAGATCCGTCAGTTTGTAACTCAAATTTAAATTTATCTTTGCTAAAATTGTATTCATCATATGGACCTTTAGTAGTTATCATTAAGTTATTATTATCTTCAGGAACGGAAACGCTTAAAACTTTATTCTCATTATATGTAGCAAGTGGTTTAATTGTATAGGTATCAGTTCCTTGTTTCTCGATTAAAAATCTTTCATTTACATCATCATAAAAGGAATAAGTTATAACATTATTTCCTAATGAGTAGTCAGCATATGGTATATTAAATGCAAGATTTTGGTTATCTGCTAATCGAATATAATAAACACCATCCGAAATATTTTCTGAAGAAGTTTTAGTCAATATCATTTCATTAACGTCATTAAATAAATTTATAAAATGACTTTGATTAGATGTATCCTCCATTTTTAAAGGCATAACAAAAGTTAAAATCAAAAAAATTTTACCGAAAACTTTAGCTTTCATATTAACTCCTTTTTAAAATAAAATTACTTTCTTTATATTTTTATTGTATAATTATTGTGAACAAAAGTCTATTCTAATTTAGGTATAAACACAAAGGAAAATATTTTATGAACAAAATTTTTGAAGATAATAAAATAAGTTTTATTAAATTAGATTATTTATTTTATAGTGTCTTATCTTTTATTTTATTTATACCAGGAGCAAATTTATTTTATCCAGGACAAAGCGATTTCTTTAAGAATCCGTATGATTATAACTTTTACAATATAATTGGTTATATCAGTTTTGGAATTTCTATTATCCTTATTATAATTAGCATTATTAATTTATTAACAAATATAAAAGTATTAAATCTAGTTTTGTTTATACTATCAATTTCAATATTAACATTAACGATTGTTATTTCATATTCTATAACCACATTAATTTTCAGCATTTTATTTTCTTTACTTTTATTTATTGTATTATTGAAATTATTATTTACTTATTTTAATTTAAAAGATTTCTATAATTAATTTTCATTTATTTATTCATAAAAACTAGAAAATGATAAAATAATTATGGAGGTTTTTTATGGATAATAGAAAAGTAGTTATTATTGGTGATGGTATGGTTGGAAGTACTATTGCTTATACATTAATGATGAAAGACTATGTTAATGAAATCGTTATTATTGATATAGTTAAGGAAAAAGTAGAAGGCGATGTCTTAGACATGATGCATGGTGTTTCTTTTGTTTCACCAAAATTAATTAAAGCTGGAACATATGAAGATATAAAAGATGCTCATATTGTAATTATTACTGCTGGTGTTGCACAAAAACAAGGAGAAACAAGACTTGATTTGTTAAAGAGAAATATTAAAATTTTTGATTCAATATTAGATCAAGTTAAACCACACTTAGAACCAGATGCTCTAATTTTAGTTGTTTCAAATCCAGTTGATGTTTTATCTTATTATACATATAAGAAACTTCAAATTGAACCAAGCAGAGTTATTGGAAGTGGAACTGTTTTAGATAGTTCTAGATTAAGATTCTTAATCTCTGAAGAAGCAGATGTTGATCCAAGAAATGTTCACTCTTATGTTATTGGAGAACATGGCGATAGCGAAGTCAGTGCTTTCTCTGTTGCAAATATTGGTCAAATCCCTTTAAAAGAATATTTAATTAATACAAAAGGTCCAAAAGGAATTGAAATATTAAAAACTCTCCATGAAAAAGTAAAAAATGCCGCTTATGAAATTATTCAAAAGAAAGGCGCTACATATTATGCTATTGGTTTAGCAACTTCAAAAATTGTTGGAACAATTTTAAATAACACAAGAAGCATTCTAACAGTTTCAACATATGTAGAAAATGAATTTAATGGAGAAATAGATGGAGTCTATATCTCTCTTCCATGTGTTGTTGGAAATAAAGGCGTCATTGAAAGATTGCATCTTGAATACTCATATGATGAAGTATTAAAGTTAATTCAATCTGCAAATACACTTAAGACAACTTATAGAGACTTAAATATCTAAAATATTTATTATTTACAATATTTATGAGCCATATTTATTATGGCTCTTTTATATTGTTTTAAATCTTTTTTGTTTTGGCATTTCAAAACTTTATCCATAATTTGTGCAAGCAAAACAAAATCTTCTTCTTTAAAACCTTTTGATGTCATTGCAGCTGTTCCAAGTCTTATTCCACTACTTTGCATTGGTTTTTCTGTATCATTTGGAATTGAATTTTTATTACATGTAATATTAACTAAAGCTAGTTTATCTTCTGCTTGTTTTCCAGTCATATTAAGACTTGTTTTTACATCTATTAATAATAAGTGGTTATCAGTTCCATTAGTAATTAATTTATAACCAAGTTTTTTAAATTCTTCTGCAAAAGCCTTACAATTTAAGACAACTTGATGAATATAGTTTTTAAAATCTTCACTTAAATCTTCTTTAAAAGCAACTGCTTTTGCAGCAATTACGTGTTCAAGTGGGCCTCCTTGGCATCCAGGAAATAATGTCTTATTTATTTTTTTAGCTAATTCTTCATTGTTAGTTAATATAATTCCACCCCTTGGCCCTCTTAAAGTTTTATGAGTAGTAGAAGTTATAATATCAGCATAACCAACAGGAGATTCGTGATATCCAGTAACAATTAAACCAGCGATGTGTGCAACATCAGCTAATAAATAAGCACCAACATCATCTGCTATTTCTTTAAATTTTTTAAAGGAGATAGCTCTTGGATAAGCACTGGCTCCGCATATAATTAATTTAGGTTTTACTTCTCTTGCAATTCTTAAAACCTCATCATAATCGATTAATCCAGTTTCACTATTAACTCCATAAGAATAAGCAATATAATCAGTTCCACTAAAAGATAATTTATAACCATGAGTTAAATGTCCACCAGCATCAAGTGACATACCTAAAATAACATCATTATGATTGCAAACACTTCTAATAGCTGCCATATTAGCTTGTGAACCACTATGAGGTTGAACGTTTGCATAATTTACATTAAATAATTTCTTTAATCTTTCAATTGCGATAGTCTCGATTTGATCGACATATTCACATCCACCATAATATCTTTTTCCAGGATATCCTTCAGCATATTTATTTGTTAAAATGCTGCCTTGAGCTTGTAATACCGCATCAGAAACAAAATTTTCAGATGCTATAAGTTCTATATTATCTTTTTGTCTTTTTTCTTCTTTTTTTATTAATTTATACACTTCAATATCTTCTTTTTTTATCTCACTATACTTCATAAAGCCCTCCTTAAATATAGAATATATTTTTAAAAATCGTATTATTTATAATATTGTCTTCTTTTATAGAAAATGAATTCTTTAGATATAATTTTAAAATTAATTTGCCAATTGTAAACATAAATTTTTTATCTTGTTTATTTAATTTATTTATCTCTCTTATAAATGTTCTTATTATATTTGATAAATCTAATTTTATCTCAGAAATTGTTTTTACATCTAACTTTACAAATAATAAATAAATTAAATTAACAAATCGTTCTCTATCGCTTAAAGAAATAGTAGAAATTATCTCAGATACAGCTTTATTAAAGATTAATGATGATCTATTTATATTCTTTAAATAATAAAAATTCTTATTTTTTATTCTCCAGTAAAATGGATAGTGTTGTTTCATAGAAACTCCATTACTTTTAATTACATAATATGGAAAATCATAATTTAATAATGTTCCAACTACACTGGAATCTGGAACTATCTTTATTATTTTACTTTTTATTGATTCAAAGCACTTATAATCACTTAGATTTTTTAAAAATCCAGGTCCATCAAAATTAAAAACTTTTTTAATTTTGCTTTGAAATTCACTGCTTTGATTAATAAAGGAATATATAGCTAAATTACCACCTTTTGAATGTCCGCCAATATAAATATTTTGATAATTTTGATTTTCATATTCTTTTAAATAAAGATAAGCTTCATATTGAGAAGGGACCAATTCTTTAAAAGCCATATTAAAGTCTTCTTTCCATCCAATGATAGAATTATCCGTTCCACTAAATGAAATAAAAATTGTTCTTTCATTTATTTTAAAAGTATATGCTTTAAATTGTTCTTCATCTTCTTTAGATAGAATTTCTTTATATTTAATAATTTTAATATTTGAATATCTTGGACATGTTAATTTATATAATAAAGATTTATATTCTTTTGATAATAATAATTTCTGTCTCTTATACACATCT